>JALWCU010000185.1 GCA_027015275.1 Bacteroidales bacterium
GCACCAGGCACTATAACAATATCTCATTTTTCTTTATATATTTCTTTGTTAGATTTATTCTGTCAGTAATCTGTAAAAACTCTTATTCTTTTTTCCACCTCTTTAAATTCATCTATGTATCTCTGAGCTACGACTCTATAATCTATCTTCTCTTCATTTGCTTTTTCTCAGCAGACAGGTGATTACAGGTCAGCTGGTAATGGCAACTGGTCTGATCCTGCTTCGTGGGAGGTGTATAATGGTTCTCAGTGGGTAGCAGCAAGTTCTGCACCAGACAAAAATGCCAACCAGATTACTATACAACAAAACCATACTATTGACATTGATCAAGATGTGTCGGCTAATAATCTGACTGTTGAGCAGAATGGTGCATTACAGACTGCATCTGGAGTCACAGCCACGCTGACTGTGTATGGCGATTTTATTAATAATGGTAATGTGGACTTTTACACCAGTAGCTCAGAGAACGTGATACTTACATTTGCAGGAGATCAGAATTCGAATTTTTCCACTGGCTCGGCTAATACAGACATTTATCAAATTGTTATGGACAAAGATACTATTCTGGATAGTGTATTTCTTTATGCATCAAGTAATTTGCTTATTCAAGGACAGAACTCTAATGCGCCCGCTTTTCTAAAGTGGAATAATGGCGGAACTTTTGTTCTGGGTGGGAGTCTTTCATTGGAATCATATACTTTTGTTGATAATACTTTGGATGCCAATGACGGCTTTTGGTTAAATAATGCCAATTTTTCTGTGCTTGGTATTGACAAAGATATAACTGTTTATGGAGTCTTGCATGTCTCTGACGGAACTTTGGATATTGGTCCGTCACAAAATATTGATTTAATTCTAAGAAATCATTGTAAATACATACAAGATGGTGGTACTGTCAATATTCAAGGTTCATTCTATGATGGCTCAAATGATACTGTCAGTGTGGCAATTCACGGCGGTACATTGAACGTGGCTTTACAGGAAGTTACTGTTTCTTATCGCTATCCTTTCAGAATTACTGATACTGTTTCTGCCTTTACCATGACTGGTGGAGAGATTAATATTGTAAATGTTAATACCAGTTCAAGTGGCATGGAATATCATGTACGCTCTTATCAGTCCCATGTGAACATTACTGGTGGTACTGTTTATATTGGCACAGATGCTACGCCAGCTGGTAAGTCTTTCAGAATAGCAGGACGTTTGCCAAATGTTGTGGTGGATAATACCAATAATACCAAGACGGCAATAATGAAATATACATCATACATTTATGGTGATTTGAATATTATGAGTGGCTCTTTGTTTAGAATACGAAATCCGGGCTCAAGTAGTAATATTAATCGTTCTTTATATTCTTATGGTAACATAATTGCAGATGGAGATTTTGAAGGTTATATCGAGAGTGGAGGCTACGAGGCAAGGCTCAATCTGTATTTGACAGGAGAGAGAAATGTCCAGATAACTGGTAGTGGCTCAACGTTTGAAATTTATCAGCTTTATGTTGATAAAGGTTCGGATAAATCATCTCTTGCAGAAATTCTTAGAACGATAACGATTGATGACGCTGATAGTAATGATGGGCAGAGACTTAAAATCTACAATGGTACGCTTAAGGTCTCAGCTGCAAATGATTGGAAGGCCTTTTATGGTGGTTCAGTTCGTGTAGTCGATGATCCTACAGGCGTTCTGTGGCTCAATGATGCCAATGCTAAGCTCTCTTTTTCTAGTGCAACTAGTACTATTTTGCGTTTTGATGGTAATTTGTATATCGATAATGGTTCGATTACTTGCCCCAAAGACCTGCTTATTAACGAAGTTTCCACTGGAAACAACTATATGAATAATGGCTCTATTCATGCAGCAAGATACTTAGACCTTGAAGCAAAATTTACTGTTAATGGTGGTACAATAACATGTGATTCAAATTTTATTGTTGATGGTAATGGGGACAATGAGCATGGCCAGCTTACTGTCAACGGAGGCACAATTAATGTTGGGAACGGAGACGATTATCTTACTTTGACAGGTGATGCTAATGGAACCAATGGACTGGGCTCGAGCCTGACTGTTCACGGTGGCACTATTAATATTTATGGAAGGTTTACTGTCAATAATGGTTCGGGTACAGAATATTGTTATTTTACTATGGATCGTGGACAAATAAACGTTGATCCACAGGATGTTAGGGATTTAGCCAATGATCAAAATGTTGTTAGGTTTTACTATAATTCAATTGTAAATTTCACTGGCGGGACATTAACAATCGTTGATCCACAGGCAGATAAAGATGCTTCTTATAGAGATGCTCTTAGAGTAAATGGTACGCCTTCCAATAAAACTTTAACAAATGATACCATACGTTTTGGTAATGGAACTTCTTCATCTGACGGTGATGACCAATACCCTGGCTTTACGATAAAAGTTGATCCAGGTATAAATATAGGTAATATTATTTGCGATAATCCTTCTGGTAAGCATAGACAGGTAATTTTGAGATCAGATGCTATAGCTCAGGCTGTTACAATAAACACTTCAAACGATTCTTTGATATTAAATGGATATGAATTGGACGTTAACAAGGATTTTACAAATAACGGCACACTGGAAGGAACGGCAAGCGGTTCACATCTAAAATTCACAGGTTCTTCGGCACAAACATATTCAGGTAGCGGCGCAGTAACAGATTATTTGCAGCAGCTGACCTTTGACAATTCTGGCTCAGGTGTAACACTCAACACTGATCTTGGCGCTGTGACAGTTAACCTGACCAATGGAAAAGTTTATACTTCTTCGGCTGGTAATGGCTTGCTTACTGTTTATGGCTCTGCTACAACGAATCTGACAGGCGGCAGCTCTACGGCTTATGCCCAGCCATATCTGCGTCGTGCTATATCCTCGTCGGCAAGTGGTGATAATTATGTCTTCCCAGTGGGTAGTTCATCGGCTTATAGATTGCTGGAGTTTATGAATTTATCAACGGGGGGAAGTGGCGACGGTTTCGTTACTGTTTATGTCTCTGAACCGCAGAACCCCACTGTTAACGGTACAGCAGGTACAGGCGTAAAAGACCCTCTAAATTTGAAGGATATTTACTGGAAAATGAGTTTTGACCTGTCTAATGTAACAATTAACAGTGGTGCTAAGGTTCGTTTAACTTATGATGCCTCGGGTTTGCCACCTTTCTGTATAGCACAAAGTAATAATGACATAAACGGAACTTATAATTCAATTGGCAGGCTGCTTGGAAATGGCACTATACAGTCAACCAGCTTTGACCTGACAAGCAACGGTGGTTTAGTCCCCACTGGCGATGCTTACATTGTTATTGCTCAGATTCAGCCTATTGAAGGTACGCTAACCGTAGGAAATTCCGGCGATTTGTTGAACCTTACAGCTGTTTCCGATACTCTGGCTAAGAATTTTATTCAGGGTTATGTCAAGTTTGAATTATTAAGCGATTATGATGCTACTACCGAGACAATACCTATTGTCTTCGACACGATAATGAAAGTAAATCCAACAGATGCTGTGGTTATCCGTCCTGCTTCTGGAGTTAGCGGCACGGCTACGGAACTGTCTGCAACAGGAGCTCTTGTTATCTTGGACAGTATTAATTCTATCCGTTTTGACGGACGTCCAGGTGGCTCGGGCTCTGGTGATTGGGCGTTTTCTAATACAAATTCTGACATTGTCTTTGAGTTTAGAAATGGAGCCCAATATGATACACTTTCTTATCTGACTATAAAATCTGATATTCAGTCAATTACTGCTGGAGTAGTCAATTTTGCAGGAACTACAAACGACAAGGGCAATAGTTACAATGTTGTGATGAACTCGGATATTACTGGCTATAGCTCGACACCAACAAACCTTATCTATTCATCTGGAAATGCATCATATCCTAACGATTACAATACAATAGAAGCAAATAATCTTTATGATTTCTTTAATGCTACAGAAGATCCGCACGGCGTCTATTTAGCAGCAAATTCCAATTATTGGACAATAAAAAACAATAGACTGTATCAGACTGCCAGCCGCACATTTTCAGAAGATCAATATTTTGCACCGATTTTTATAAACACCGGCAAAGGACACACAATCGACGGAAACATAATTGGTTATGCCGACAACTCTGGCAATGGTACGATGACTGTCAGTGGTGGTGCTTCGCAATTTGCTGGTATATGGGTAAATGCTCAGACTGGTGCAACAACCAAGATCATTAACAATGTTGTCGATGGTATTGATTTTACGTCAGATTACACTGGCTATGATGAGTGCGGTGTATTTAGCGGTATTTACATTGACAACAACTCACAGGCAACTTATCAGATAGGCAGTGCTGGAAATGGAAATTTAATTGGTAATGCTTCTACCACTGGCTCTATAACAATACATCATGGCAGTAATGGATTTTGTTATGGCATAAAATCATTGGGATACGGCGCTTCCACAATAGCCTATAACCAAATTTCTGGTATAAAAATACTTGGCAATTCTGCCAGCGACATGTTAAATTTCTCTGGCATAACTATTTATAACAATACATGTACTGTTGACCACAACATTATTGGAAGTGCGACTTTAGCTAATAGCATACAAGTTGGTGAAGACGGCACGACCACAGGTCGCTGCCGTGTGCGCGGTATTTATTCGAATTTATTGGCTGATTCCAAAGCCACAATTACCAATAACACTATAGCAAATATTAGCTTGCAGACTTCGTCAACGGAGCAAAATTATTTAACAGGTATTTACATTGTTTATGGCAAAAGCTATGTTGAAAACAATACGATTTTCAAACTTACCAGTACAGCAAAAAATACAGGAGACATTGCAGCACCCACTGTTTCAGGAATTATGAAAAATATAAACCATCAGGCAGTATTCCGTGGCAACAATATTTATTCTATTGGTAGTGAATTGGCGGAAGATCAGGCTGTTATGATAGCTGGTATAGCAGATGGTACAGACGTTGACTTGACCGATACAATTGACGCCAACTTTATACATAATCTTTACTGCAATAATGCCAACAGTAGCGCTCAACTCTATGGCATAATTTTTCACGCTGGCAATGGTATGTTCAGAAACAATATGATTGACCTGGGCTATGCGCCAGATGGCTCTGACATAACTAAATCTTTGCAGATAATTGGTATCTATGACGTAACTTCTAATATTGATAACTTCTACAACAACTCTGTATTCATTGGAGGTAGCAACGTCGAAGATGGAAGTTGGGAGCATACATTCTGTTATTACAAGTCTGGTACGAATTACACCCATTTGTATAATAACTTGTTTATAAACAAGCGTTCCAATGCAAATAGCTCTTCGAATAGCTATCATTATGCAATAAGATTTAACAATAACGAAGTTGTCAGCTCTGATTACAACATTTATTTAGCCAATGGCACGGGTGGCAAGCTATCTTATATTGACGGAAATGACCTGTTGACTTTGCGTGCAATTAAGGTCTATACGCAGGATAATTATCATTCTGGCGTTGGGGACCCAAATTTTGTGGACGAGTCGGGTGATGAAAATAACTGTGATTTGCACATTAGCACATCTGGCGCTACACCCGTCGAAGGTATGGGCATGGCTTTGAGCGAGGTCAGCAAAGACTTTGATGGGCAAAACAGAGCAGGACTTTCACCTGTAGATATTGGTGCTGATGCTGGTAACTTTACCTTTGATGCTTCGGTGGATATTTTTACGCCTACATTTGCCTACACGCCCATTGAGCCACAAAACTGTGGCGTTACGAGTGTAACAATAGATGTAACTATCAAAGACCAGGGAACTGGCTTGCCAACTTCTGGCTCTTATGTCCCAAAGGTTTATTATCGTGATAAATCGCAGTCCTGGTCAACTGCCAGCTCTGTCACAGGCAGTCTGCAATCAGGTGATGGCAACGACGGAGTCTGGGAGTTTACGCTTACAGGTCTGAGTAATAATACGTTTTATGAGTATTTGGTAGTAGCTCAGGATCAGGCAGATGTAGTAAATATTGGCTATTCCAAGTTTGACAATCCTTCACCAGTATTTTCGGATGTCAATACGCCAACAACCTATCCAGACGATCAGGTCCCGATTGATGTATTTACGGTATGTGTTTATCCAAAATCAACCTATTATGTGGGAAATTCTTCGGATTGTCCGAGTTGTGATTTTGCAACTTTGACAGATTATGATGACTTTTTCTATAATATGAATGCAATGATCATAGACAAGGATGTTACTTGTTATATTGCTGCAAATACTGATGAACCAGCGACTTATCCCATTAAAAAGCTCAAATACGAAGGTGGCGCGCATGTAATCTACATCAAGCCAGTGGATACAACGACTGTTGTCAAAGAAATAAGTGCTTCGTCTTCGGTTACTAATAGTCTGATTAAGTTCGACGGCGCTGATTCTGTGTCGATTAATGGACAGTTGAATGACGACGGTAACAGATGGCTCAGATTTGTTCATCACAAGGATAATCAAGCCACAGTTCATTTTGTTAATGATGCTCAGTATGATACAGTTAAATACGTCCAGCTTCTGGGTATTAACAGGCTTGACCCGCGAGGGATAGTATTCTTTGACACAACAAATGTGGACGCTGGTAAAGGTAATGATCACATTGTCATTGATCACAACTTCATTAGCAACAAAGACGTAGGAGAGCCACCTTTGAACGCTGTTTATAGCATGGGTACAAATGGTAAAGAAAATTCTGATAATGAGCTTACTTATAATGAAATAGCAAACTTTAAGCTCAATGCTATATGGCTAGACTCTGTGGGTAATGGCGACAATTGGAACATTTCTTACAACACTATCTACAATACTTATGTCAGTGATTCGCTCGAGAGTATCTTAAGGATACAAGGCGGAAGTGGACATACTATTTCTAATAACAAACTGGGTGGACAAAACGCAAATCTCGGCCAGGGCGCAACAACTAATAATGGCAATCGGACGGACTTTTCGGCTATTTATTTGAGCCTTGGGACTTCAACAGCAACAAATGTCCAGAGTAACACAATCAAGAGAATAGAGACGTCATACAATGGTGGAGATTTATATACTTATGGAATATATGTTGATTCTGGAAAAGTTAACATTGAAAACAACATTATTGATAGTATAGCTACTAATAGAAACAGTATTCTTTATGGAATAAAATACACCGGAACTAGTGGAGTAAGTATCTCAAATAACACTATAACTCGCTTGATACAGAATAAAAATGATATAGAAGTCATAACCCTTCAGCCAGGCGATGCAAACAGTCTTATTACTGTCTCGGGTAATACCATAAAATCTATCAAACAGTTGGCTACTAATACAAGTGCTGATTTGCGTTGTATTAATGTCTTTGCCGGAAATGCTACTATAAGTTCTAATACAATCGGTGGTACAACTGCAGATGAAAAGATTGAATATGATGCTAGTGCAAACTGTTATGGTATTTATATTTATAGTTCTGACTTTGCAGGTGATATAATTTCAAACACAATACAAAATATCACAGCAGCAAGTGCAAATAGATTCAGACCGATCTTTATCAGGAATACAGATGATGGTATAGCTTTTAATATCGCATTCAACACTATTGATAATCTCAATTTTTCTGCTTCTACGGCTGCATATTTAATGTATCTACGAGACGGACAGATGACTGTGAATGCTAACCAGATTGGTACTACTACAGGAATTACTTATAACGGTTCTGTGCCACTGTATGGAATTTACGGGAATATAGCTTATGATTTTTACACCATGTCAAATAATGTAATTAAAAACATTAATTCTTCACAGGCTCTAACATGTATATATGCCACAGTGTCAGGAGGACGCGATATTACAATCACAGGAAATCAAATTTCTGACTTTAACATTTCTAGTGATATTACTTTCACAGGAATTAATATAGCTGGTGGAAATACAGACAATGTAAATTCAAACCAGATCTACAATATAAACCTCTCAGGATCAGAAAGTAACTTCATGGGCTTGAGATCCACTGGAGGCTCAATTGTTAACATAGGAAACACGGCTGCTAATATCATTGGTAGCACATCAACTTCTAACAGCATTCAGGTTGCAGGCGACACAGTAAGGGCTCTCAGCATAGAAAATGCTTCAGGACAGGCAATTGTCACTAAAAACACAATTGCTAATATCGCACATACAGGCACTGGAACAACAGACTTTTTAGCTGGAATTTATGTAATTGGAGACGGACAAAAGACAATTTATGGAAACACAATCCAGAACTTGACCAGTGCTTCTCAAAAAACAGATATTTCCGACGGCATGTTCCCAGTGCAGGGCATTTTTGCCGGCTCTGATGCAACAATTAGCATTGACTCAAACATCATCACAGGTCTGGACGCAAATTCTTCTGTAGCTGTGCCAGTAGCAGGAATTACAGAAAACAGCCAGACAGCTACAATAACAAAAAATAAAATTTATTCCTTGTCAAACACAAGTGGTGGCAACATTGCAGGCATTTCTTTGCTTAATCTCAACTCTGGCTACGTGGCAAACAACATGATATCGCTGGGTGCTGACGATGACAAAAACTACATTGGTATCTGGCTGCCAACAGCAAACAGTAACACAAAGAACATCTTCTTCAACTCTGTTTATATTGGCGGCAGCGCTAGCGGTGGAAATTCTTATGGTCTGCTTCGTGGCAATAATTCTACACCATTAAATCTGAAGAACAATATTTTTGCAAATTTCCGCACTGGCGGCTCTGGAAAACATTATGCTATTGCCACGGAAAATACTTCTGACTGGACAAGGAGCTATGCTGATGCCAACAATTACTACAGTGCAACAAGTTCTACGGTAGGTCTGTGGGGCTCAACTGACTGCGATTTTGATACGTGGATAGCCAACACAGGCGAAAATGATCATCATCTCACCACTGATGCCCAGCCAACATTCACAGATCCAGGGACTTGCGACTTGCATTTGTCAGATTATTCAAACGCCTGTGCATACAACTATGTTGGCGTGCCTATTGCGCAGGTTACACAAGATTTTGACGGAGACACAAGAGACGCCAATCATCCTGACCTTGGCGCTGATGAGTTCACCCCAACAGGCAGGTCTGGCCCTTATGTATGGCGCGGTTGGAATAGCAGCAATTGGGACGATGCAGCCAACTGGCAATGCCAGCAAGCACCACCCGACGACGCAGCCCAAGATGTGATTGTCTATGACATGGACTCTGATCCAGTCATTGCTCGTAATGATATGACTAATCCAGTGAAAATCAATAGTCTGGTGATTTATCCTAATGCTGATTTTACAATTATGCCCAAGAGTGCTTTGACCCTTAGCGGTAATCTCACTCTCAACGGTAATCTGATATTACAGGCACAAACAGAATACGACACTATCGGTTCGATTATTGATAATGGCACTATAACTGGCTCAGGCAAACTCATTGCACGCAAAATAATGGGCGACGGACATTGGCACGAGGTATCTTCGCCTGTGTCAAGCTCTGATGCCACAAGCGCTATTTTTACACGCTCAAATCCAAGTGGTAATTTTAATCGCAATTTTTACTATTACGACGAGACAGTGGACTTGGACGATAATTCTTCCACAGAGCCAGCTGGATCTTTTGACAGTCAATACCTTACCAAAGGTTGGAAATATGCACACAATGGAGCGACTGGAGCGGATGTTAACCTAAATGTGGGGCAAGGTTATATTTTTTGGACTGATATGCGGCAATATGTAACATTCCAAGGAGCGCCCAACACCGGTGATTATACTGTTTCTCTTTCTTATACCAACAATGACCCAGACGACGACGGCGACACATTGCCTGACCTGTACGATGGCTGGAATCTTATTGGAAATCCTTATCCGTCGTATCTTGATTGGGATCAAATTCGCTCAAATCTGCCTTCTGGACTGGATGATGCAATTTATGTCTGGGATAATTCACAATATGCAGGATATGTCAATGGCTCGAAAGTGATGAGCGGTAATCTTGGAAATCTCATCCCACCAATGCAAGGCTTTTTCGTGCATACCACGGCTGCTACGAGCTTAACTCTTAGTAATTCATACCGCACATACGGCAATCAACGCTATTTGAAGAAAAAGCTAACCGAAGCACAAATGCCTAACTATCTTAAGTTCAAGCTCTCAGCTAATGGTTATGACGACCTGATGGCTGTGCGTTTTCTCTCTGATGCTACCGAGGGATATGACGGCCGCTACGACGCTGTTCGCATGTTTACAAACAAAAAAGACATTCCACAGCTGTTCGCCTTGACCAGTGGTAGAAAAGACCCCTTAGCTCTGACAGCCTTACCAGTGAATTCTTTGCCAAACCGCACAGTGCAGCTGGGCATTAATATTGGCAATCCATCTTCCTGCCAGCTGTCTGTTGTATATCTCAATGGCTTTGACAGCATTAACGTCTGGCTCGAAGACAAAGACAAAGATTCATTGATAAACTTGCGATTAGTGGACGATTACACATTTAATTTCTCTGGCGGCGACGACAGGCAGCGCTTTGTCCTGCATTTTGGACAGAACCATGCCCCAAACCAGTTAAAGAGCCAGCTCGAAGCAATAGCATTTATTCCACAAACTGTGCCTTTGACAAATCTTTTTGCTGACAAGGATACGGCGGATCAGCTAACGGTTAAACTGCTGGACACCCTGGCTTTTGTTTCTATCAAAGACAAACAGCTTAGCATTACTGCAACCGACCGTGATACAGGCAATTACACTATGCGCGTCTTGGCCACTGATATAATCGGCGCAAAAGCTACAGGAAACCTGAAAATAAATGTTTTACCCAACAATCCACCACAGCTAACAGCGTCAAAAATGGACTATTACTTATGGACTTACGTGGAATTTGATTACAAACTGGATAGCATCTTCAATGATCCAGACCAGGGAGATAAACTTAAATTCTCGGTGGAACTTGACACGACACAGTGGCTAAAATATGACAAGAAAAAACATTTACTCTATGGCACACCACATAACACAGACTCTACCGTGCAAGTCAAAGTTACTGCAACTGATTTGGCTGGTAATACATCAGCGGCTCTGCTGCGTTTTATACCAAGGACACTGTCAGAGAAGCAAATAGTGGTTTATCCCAACCCAGTACTTGACAAGGCAACAGTCATTCTGCCAGAGCAACACGGGCAAATAGAAGTTTATGACTTACAGGGCAAAAAGCTAATGCAGCGAGATCTAAAACGCAGCGCACAAATCAATTTTTCTGCATTGCCACAGGGTACTTATATCATCAAGCTCAAGGGCACGCACATTAGCACACATTTTGTCAAGCAGTGATGAAGAAAATATGCCGAGGTTCGAACTAAGTGCTGCTATTTGCGTGGCAGGTGTGGTCGTAAAAATATTTCACTGTAGCGTTTCTGCCCAGCGCTGGCTTAGTGGCTAGACACTATCAGAATTTGTGAATTATGGCCGGTTGAATTTACAAGGTAAATTGTGCTTAATTTTATCCCTGGTAAAACCAGAAGTGTAAAAGTGGGATTTTGGTAGGGAGTTGGGAAAGTGTGATTAATTGCGGGATTGCGGGGATTTTTTTAGTGATTTGTGATGATTTGCAGAAGTTTAAGCAGTAAAAGAATCCTCGTCAAGTAAAAAAGTCTTTTGATGTCCCATCCATTATTGTCTTAGGTTTGTTATACAGTGTATAAGAGCCCATGATGTCATAGTTTGTATTTTACTGGATAAGTGTAATTATATCAAATTGTTAGTTCAGGGAGTTGATTTTTTGCATAAAAACAAATAAATTATTTTAATTTTAAAATTGTGATATTATGCTTA
>JALWCU010000186.1 GCA_027015275.1 Bacteroidales bacterium
TATATGCTTTGAGATTTTGCATAGCTTGTTCGACAGGGTTATCGGAATAATCGTGTGTATATGCATTATTTACACTACTGTCAACTGTTGCAAGCATTCGCACACCATCGTATTGCTTATCCCAATGCGGTACATAATCTTTATTCAATTGCATATATCGTTGAAAATCGTCTGTTACGATTTTTTTAGATACAAGTTCTTTTAGATCGCTTAATTGGGGTTTACGTTTTTCTTCAACGAAACGAGTTTTTAATTGCATCGCAACAGGTCGAAAATCTACTATCATTATTTTATCATTTAATAATTTACGAAGATATCGGTTCTCTGAATCGATATAGCTGTTGTAACCCGGGATTTTACCGACTACATAATATTCACCTTTTAAATTCTGCGATGTTGCTTTATCTAAGTTCGCCATTGTCATTTCCTTTAAAATGCAAAAAGCCCTCACAAGGAGGGCACCAGATAGTGTTATTCTTCATCGGTTATACCATATCCCAAACTCGCGGCAAGTTCTGGATCTTGAGATTGTATAGCGGTTACTAATGCTGCAAGCAATTTGGTCTGTTCGGCAGACAATGTAGTGCTATTTGCGGTCAATTCTCGAATCGCTTCAAGAATCTCGTGCAATTTTTGTACACTCTCTGGTGATTTTGATTCCGAAAGCTTCATAGCCGCTTCTTGTGCTTTTGCTATCAACATTTGGTCTTCAGATAGACCATGAACAGCACGTTGTTCCGCGCCAGAAGCTAAAATACTATTCTTTTGCACATCTTCGAATTTTGTTTCAAACCAGTTAGAAGCAAGAGACGCACGTTCTGCTTCAGCTTTCATTAGTCCAATAATTCCTGGCAATTTTTTAGATGCAGGCTGTCCAAGAACTTCCATCGCTTTATCGATGAAAGGTGTTCGTAATCTTCCATCTTTATCGAACATACTTAAGCTGGTTGACAACGGCCCTTTTGCTAATTCATTTTTTATATTGTGCAAAGGTAAGTTCTTATTAAATAGATCCGCTGGAGCAAACTTTTGCGCACGTAGGCCAATTGGTTCAGACACCTCAATTAACCCAGCTTCGTTGGCAACAATGTTTAATTTGCCTGAGTAAGATCCTCGAGGATTTAAAGAAGACGTAATTTTTTTTGAAGGACGCTGAAATCTTCTAATGTGTCCTTTTACAG
>JALWCU010000187.1:0-2610 GCA_027015275.1 Bacteroidales bacterium
GAAATTTTTCAAATACGGATAATGCTCCTCAAACAGACTTGGCGAAACATAAATCAAACCAATGCGCTCACCTGCAAAAGAGAAGAGCTTGGAGCTGGAAAACATCAAAATGTAATTGTCTGTATATTTAGCCACAGTAGGAGGATATGGACTCTTACCCGGCACGGAATAATCATATCGAAAATCCATTGCAAAATATGCCATATCCTCTATCGCAATAACATCATATTTGGTACAAAGTTCACCAATAATCTGCAATTCTTCTTCGGTAAACACTATCCATGTCGGATTATTTGGCGAAGAATAAATCAGCGAAGAGTACTGACCTGTGCTGAGCATCTCTTCGAGCTTGGTGCGAAGAGCCTTACCACGATATTCATAAACATCAAAATTATCATAACCAATGCCTAAGACATCGCATTGCTGCTTCTGGACGGGGAAGCCAGGGTCTATGAACAAGACCTTATTCTTTTTCTCATCAAGACGCTGTGATATCATAAAAATAGCAAATCCAGCCTGCATAGAGCCCACAGTCGGGACAATAAATTGCTCAGGTATATCCAGGTCCATGAAAAGCCGAGCAAAACGGGAAGCCTCTTTCTTAAGCTCGGCTATGCCACCAATCATTGGATATTTTGAAGCAACACCATGGTGAAGGGCATCTACCTCAGCATCTATCAGTGTTTTAGGGGTTTGCAGCCCTGGCACACCCATTTCCATGTGTATAAACTTCTGGCCGCTGGCCCTCTCTATATCGCCAGCAAGGCGGACAATCTCACGTATGGTTGCCAGGTCAAGAGCGCCCTTTAGTCCAGACTTATCTAAAGCACTGCTAACGATTTCGGAATTTATCGGTGTTCTTGCCATATTAAACTTTTTTCGAATTGCGTCTTTAAAATTATAATTTTTTTTGACTAATCAAAGTGCAATTTCTCATTTTCTTCGATATAGTGCTTTATACTGATTATCCGTAAAATCACTTAGATTCAATTTCTAAAGAATTTATCTTCAAGAACTTTGATATTGTGATCTGAATGATTATTTGCACCATCCTCATACATTTTGTCAATGAGGTCTTTGTAAACTTCAGTAATTCGATATCTTACCATCTTCAGCGTAGAATTGAGCATTTTATTCTGCTCTGAAAAAGGCTCTGGCACAATGGTAAATATTTTAGGAAGCCAACGGCTCGGAAATTTGTCCTTTAGAGCACGGTCCCGCTTGAAGAAAAGCAGAGACTTTTCTATTTCTGAAAGCAAAGCAGCAGAATCGGTGATGTTATTCTGACGGATGAAATCTTTCACATAATTCTCATCCAGAGTAATAATAGCCGATGTGTATTTACAATGATCATTGTGCAGCATAATTTGGTAAACAAACGGAGATGTACTCTGTATCGTCTCTTCGATTTCTTCTGGGGAATATTTCTCACCATCTTCGCCGATTAGTAAAGCCTTTTCACGGCCAGTTACATACAGAAAACCATATTCATCAATATATCCCATATCGCCTGTATGTAACCACCCATCAGTCAATGTCTTGGCAGTAGCCCCTGGATTCTTGAAATAACCTTTCATAACATTATCCCCACGTATAATAATTTCGCCTTTATGCCCCTGTGGCTGCTCCTTTCCATCACGCACAATTTTAACTTCAAGGTCTGGCAAAGGCTTACCCGATGAGCCAAAACGATAATCTGACGGCTTATTAGCAGAGATAACAGGCGTTGCTTCGCTCAATCCATATCCCTGCATTATTGGCATACCAATAGAAGCGAAGAATTTCTGCTGTGTAATATCCAGCAAAGCTCCGCCACCTATACTAAACTTATAGTTACCGAATGTTTGTCTTATTTTCCTAAAGATCAAGACATCTACTATTCCATGTGGTATTGACAACAGAAAACGCGACAAAGCACCTGGACGCACCTTTCCGTCCCCTATTTTTTTTATACCAGCATTGAGGCCCCAGTCAAATAGCCATTGAACAAATTTACTCTGGGAACGGATACTCTCCTGTATTTTCTTCATAAAATTACCAGTCAGTGCTGGGACAGTATAAAGGAAGAAAGGTTGTATCTCTCGAAGGTTTATTGGAATATTCTTAAGAGCCTGCATACCACCACCCCTTGCGTCGAGGAAATATAATATCAGCGGGAAACCCAGAGCACCATATATTGCTGCTGTATGTGCAAAAGAATGATCTACGGGTAAGATAACAAAATTTTTGGCAAACTTGGGTACATCCTCGCCGAAATGGGCAACACATTGATTAGCATTGTGATAATAATTCTTGTGCGTTAGCATAATACCTTTGGGGTCGCCAGTTGTACCCGAGGTGTATGAAAGAGTAGCAACATCATCTTCATCTATGGACTCTATAATCTGTTCAAGATTTTGCTTTTCTTTCTCATAATTGTTTTTGCCATAAGAGAGCAAATCTGAATAAAAAATTAGATTATCTATATTAAAATTATACTTCTCGGCAAGCTGTATAATCTTTTGTCTGTCTTCGTCCAGATCATCAAAGACAATTACTTTAAAATCCTTATAATCAAGGCGGGTGAAAATTCTGAATGACTTTTCGACATTGTTCAGTGAGGTAAAAATG
>JALWCU010000187.1:2620-3745 GCA_027015275.1 Bacteroidales bacterium
TAAAAATGCCACGGGATTCTGAGTGATTTAGACGAAAAATCAATTCCTCTGGCAATAGTTTGACAGATAAAGGCACGGATGTACCTCTAATTTTAAGAATAGAAAACTCAGCTACTGGCCAGGCGCTCCGCCCTTCGGAAAGAATGGCTATCTTATCCCCAGTAGAAAAGCCCTCATGCAACAAACCTAATGCTACATACGAGGAAAACAATTCTGCCTGAGAAAAACTGACAGGGCGCCATCCTGAATCAGTTTTATCATAAAGATAGGGTGATTCTATATACAGCTGTGCTGCAGAACGTAATAAATCTATAATTGTCCTTTTCATGAAATATAAAATTTAAAATTTGTTTATCAATTTAATCTATTTGTTAAACTATTTAATCTTTTTATAATTTCAAAATTTTGCGGTCTATTTTCATAAGCACAATGCACTTATCAACTGAGAAACAGCATGTTTATGACAACAAGCTCTTTGCTTTGCTTTTTATAAAATTTAAAATACAGTGAGTTTTGCATATTAAGTAAAAACTCTTATTTTTGCAAAGCAAAAAAACAGAGCTGCCGGGGTAGCTCAGATTTGGTTAGAGCGCTAGACTGTGGATCTAGAGGTCATGGGTTCGACCCCCATCCCCGGTACAAAGGCGTCCGCAAGCGGACGCCTTTTTTATGTAAAATTTCCACCTGCCATTTATAGCCTTAGTATCAGCAACTTAACACCATTAAAATTATTATTTAACATTCATTAACAAAACAAAATTTGCCTTTATAAATAAAAGTGTCTTATCTTAGCAGTGTCTTAATTCACCGAGACACTAAAACAGTAAAACACTAAAACATGCTTAGTATTAACAGTCTTAACTTCAGCTACAAGAAGCGTCCATTATTTAACAAGCTCAATCTCGAATTGCGGCCGGGTAAAATATATGGACTGCTCGGAAAGAATGGCGTGGGAAAGACAACGCTTCTCAAGCTTATGTCTTCTCTACTCTACCCAATGGACGGACAGATAAGCATAGAAGGCATAGACTCACGCAGACGTCATCCTGCTTATTTGTCTTCGTTTTATCTTATTCCCGAGGAATTCAGTCTTCCGCAGATGAAAATGTCAACTTATTTGTCCAT
>JALWCU010000188.1 GCA_027015275.1 Bacteroidales bacterium
CTGATAGATAACTAAAAAGCGCCGAGCCATATTAGCTCGGCGCTTTTTTTTGAATTGAATAACAGCTGTTTAGCAACTAATAAGCTTAATTATTTTGCTGTTGTTGTTGCTGCTGTTTTTGAGTTTTTTGCTGTTGCAGTTTCTGTTGTTGTTCTTTAGTCCTCTGTTCTACTATCTTTTGTTTCATTTCTTTATGTTTGTCATACATACCCAGCTTGTAATAAATAATAGATAGGTTTTGCATTGTCTGGACATCTGTTGGATTAAGCTTGTATGCCTGTTCAAACTGTGTAAGGGCCTTTCTCAGGTAGCTCTTGTACTGGGTCATTAATTTATTATATTCGTCTGTCTCAGTTGTAGGAACTTTCTGTGCACGTTGGAAAATTTGCATACCACGGTTGTAGTACAGAGCTCCCAAGGAATAATATGCATCTGCATTCTTGGGATCTTTGGATATACCTTTGTTGAACCAGTCAACGGACAGGTCAAAATATTTGTTCATCAAAGCACCAACACTGTCTTTTTTAGCATCAACTGCTTGCTTTTTAGCCAAAACTTTCTGATGTTCGTTCTTTTTGTAACGAACACGGAAAGCTGCTTTCTTCAAAGAATCAGATTCGTTATAGAGCACTTCATATTGTTTGCTCAGGTCATTGTAGATTTGGTTGTAAGCATCAGCTTTGACAAGGTAAAGTATGGCCATATTTGGGTTAAGTTTTATAGCCTTATCAATATATTTAAAAGCTTTTTGATATTCACCATGTGGCTTGTAGTAATCTATCAATGAGAAGATTATCTTACTTTCTGTAGGATATTTTTTGGCTCCTTCCTCCAGCAGTTTTACTGCTTCTTCGCCGCGTCCCTGTTTTTCGAGAGCACTGGCAAGCATTTCATAAGAGTTGCCAACTTCATAGTTATTAGCGATAGCTTCTTTTAGATATTTATCTGCCTTATCATATATACCGGCATTGTATGCAAAGACACCAGCGTAATATTCCAGAGATCCTGGTTTCATATTTACTGTGTCATCCTTCATGCGTGGATATTTGTATAGTGCCATAGCTTTCTCGAGATAATCCAGAGCTTTTTTACTATGACCATTAACATAAAGATCAATAGCTGAGTTACGAAGGAAGTCACGAAGTTTTGCCAGCTGTTTCTTGGTGCTTGAT
>JALWCU010000189.1 GCA_027015275.1 Bacteroidales bacterium
GCTTTACAGACACATTGACACAATCTTTCAGTTTGGTCGTAAATTTGACATGCTAATAACCCTGCCAACAAACGGCACATTCCCACATCGCAGCGCTACTGAGTGGGCTAAAACCATAGTTCCAATAACTACCGACATAAAATTTTCAGTCAACGGCGCTACTGCAGACGTCGCCGAAAGCATTATGAAAGGCTTGAATTTCAAAAAGCAAATCCAAAATATCCGCGACTTCATTGCTGTACGCGACCAATACTTTGCGGAGACCGGCTGGTATAGCCGGGTAAGCTTTCAGCTAACATTCATGCGCAACAATATGTATGGGCTACCAGACATTATCCGACTTGCTGCTGAAATGGGCGCCAACCGCATAAAAGGGCATCACCTATGGGTCCACTTTCCGCAGCTTGAACGATTTAGCTTCAAGTGCTGCCCAGAAGCTATCGCTGAATGGAATCAAATCGTCGAAAAAGCTTATGAAGCAGCAGAAAAATACCGCCGACCTGATGGCAGCAAGATTTTACTTGAGCAGATTTATCCTCTATCAGAAGCCGAAACTACAGAAGTTCCCGAAGATTACGAATGCCCATTCCTTGGTCGCGAGCTGTGGATTTCAGCCACTGGCAAAATTTCCCCTTGCTGCGCACCTGACGAGCTTCGTGATCAACTTGGCTACTTCGGCAATATCCAGCAAGTTAGTCTCCTTGACGTTATCCAATCCGAACAATACATCAATCTTTACCAAGATTACAAACAACATCCAGTCTGCCGCAAATGCGTAATGCGCAAACCACGGAAAGAGCTGGAGAAGTATTTTGAGAACTTGAAACAAGTAGCCCAGAAAAATTTTAAAAATACGCTGCAATAATTATTTACTTAGCAGCACTTTGCGCAAAACTAAAGGCCTTTTGCGGTCTATTATCAAAACATCACAAAAAATCTCACACTCTTTTAACAGAAAACTCAAATATTTTCTAAGAAAAAATTTTTTTTGCTTTGAAAACTTAGCTTCAAGCTTCATAAAACTCTCTGCGCGGTTAGAAATAAAAAAAATTCTCTCAATGAAACCAATTCTTGCAGTATATGGCATAAAAGACCGTGGAACTTATCCTCGGCCGACTTTTGTTCATGACCATAATATGGCGCTACTTACCGGCGGCAAAATAGAACAATACCTACACCTTGAACGCTTTTCGAGGCTTAAGCACGACAATCGGCTGGATGAGTTCATCGAAGACTTGCTAATAAACGACATTTTCAAATTGCCGCGAGACTTTGAAGTCGTATTTGTCAATAGCTTTGAAGCAAATAGCTTTATATCAAAGGCCGGACGCGTCAAGTTTGAAAGTGCTAAGCTATTCACTAATCCGCCGCAATTAGTGGAAAACTGTTTTTCACGCTTCACAATCTGGACCTGGGATGGCAAGGAAGTGCCTGCCTATATGCTTAGCCACGAACTGGCACATGTTTTTGCAAATATGCCATTTTTTGGCGGACTCAGGGACAATAGCCTTTTGGTGCATTTTGATGGCGGCGCAAGCGTTGGTAATTTTTCGGCTTTTCTATATCGTGACGGACAGTTGCAACATATTGAGAGTCATTGGAAACTCAGCTACTTGTCAAAACTTTTTAACGATAACGCTTTGTCTTTCTATCTTTTAGGCGAAAAACCTTTTGCTCATCTATCAGTGCCGGGCAAGTTAATGGGCTTTGCCGCTTATGGTACACCAAATGAAGAACTGGCTAACTTTCTGCGCGAAAACAATTATTTCCGCAACATCTGGGACAATCCGCAAATTTTCTTTGACCGTGTCCGTCAGCGCTTTGGTATTCAGCTAACTGAATTTGACACGCACAATAAATTTTTACAAGACATTGCCGCTACAATCCAATGGATTTTCACGACAGAAACTCTGCGTAAACTTACTCAGCTACAAGAAAAATACAAAGCCGATTATCTCTATTACGCCGGCGGTTCTGCGCTTAACATTGTAACAAACACCAAAATTGTTGAATCTGGACTGTTCAAGGACGTATTCATCCCGCCTGCAACTAACGACAGCGGCTTAAGTCTTGGCGCTGTTGCATATCTGGCCTGGAACAAAGGCGAAACAATTAAAACTCACTCACCATACCTGAATAACGTCGCAACAGATATAAACCCGGATGAAAATTATCCACCTGTGCTAATTCGCAAAGTTGCCGAATTGATTATGCAAGGAAAAGTCATTGGCATTGCGCGCGACTGGGGCGAAGCAGGTCCGCGTGCTTTAGGAAACCGCAGCATAATTGCGCGTCCAGACAGCAAGGAACTTGCGCAGAAAGTCAGTATGCACCACAAACGCCGCGAGTGGTATCGTCCAATAGCACCAATTATGCTAAAAGAACTGGCAGACAAAGTCACGGGCAAAAATGTTCATCATCTCGCACGCTTTATGCTCCTGGAATACAAAATTTTACCAGAATTCAGCAAACAACTTGAAGGCGTCATCCACGTTGACGGCACATCAAGAATACAAACACTCACCAGCCGCAGTGAAAACCCTTTTATGTGGGACTTACTGACTTATCTATGGGAAAATTATGGGCTTTACGGCTTGATTAACACATCGCTGAACATCCGCGGTGAACCAATCGTCCACACTTCCACCGACGCACTCCGGTCTGCAAAGAAAATGCAACTTGACGCTGTGGTGATTGGGAATGAGTTGAAACTGCCGTGAATCATATTTGGCTATAACCAAATATGATGCAGAAATTGCAGAAAATTTGGATAGAAACGAATTTTGTGTAAATTTAATTAGCTTAACTAAAAACCAAACCTAATGTACAAAGCATATTTGCACAGAAAAATTGATATTGAAACGAAGGAAGATACACTAACGGCTTCCTTTTTCGGTTTATTATTTTATTATCCAAAAGATTTAGTTAGACGTTTTTTTGAAAAAATTTTAGAAGAACAGGATTTAGGCGATATTATATATTACGAATTTTGGCCACATTGGTCAGCAGAAAAAACAGATAATGAGAACTATGTTGAACCGGATCTATTTATAAGATTTGAAAATCTGGATTTAATTATTGAAGTTAAAAATCCCGGTATTTCTATTACTGAAGCCCAAATAAAAAAAGAATTAAAAGCATACGAAAATGAATACAATAGTGATAATAAAAAACTCTTAGCGGTGGCAGAAAACTGTATATGCAATGAGAATAACTGTATATCAAAGACGTGGCGAGAGATAGCTTTTATTTATTATGACACATTTTACAAAACATCTTTTGATAATTTTGTTTATGCAGATTTAACAGATGATATTTTAACTCTTTTATCTTGGCACGGAATAACTTTTGAATTTCCTCAATGGGAAAATCTTGTAAATATAAAAATTGATTATGAAAACTCTGTAAAAATATTTCAAGCCCTTTCTGAGATTTATGAACAATAGTAAACAAACACATAAACTATGGAAAACAATAACAAAAACATAACAAAAGAAGATCTTAGCAAAGCACTCACTGAAGTACGCAAAGCTTATAGACTCATTTATCAATTCCAAGACCAAATGCTCAAACTTATTAACTACATAGGTAGTTTTTATAGTTTAAAATTTTATGGCTGGTGGCAAAAATTTTCTGCTAAATTACCAAGACCACAATCAATTTTTCTATATAAATGGGCTTGGGACTGGATACCTATGTATTATTCTGAATTTATCTTTCAAG
>JALWCU010000190.1 GCA_027015275.1 Bacteroidales bacterium
TAATTATTTATAGAAAACGACTAATTAAGCTAACGACTGTGTTACCAGCGTGTTACCGAAAATTTAGCAGTACTCAGAAGCCACTAACTTTCAAAAACTTGGCTCTGCGGCAGCTTTCCCCATCGGGTCCACAGAGCCGAGTCGTTTGGCTCGGCTTTTTTTATTCTCGGCTGCCAGTATTCACTATTTCCGCCCACCTTAGCTTGCCTGTCAGTCGGACTTACCCAGGCAAAATTTCATAACTTAGATTATGTAGGCTCAATACACACGAAAGTAAACACTACCAAAAATTACTTTCATAAAAATGCCCAAAATAAAAAAAGCGGTTCTGAGGAACCGCTTTAGACCTAATAAAAATCTGGAACTAGAAACTACCATTCTGATAGCTAGAGCGATTTTCTTCACGAGGGTAAGCTTTCTTAACAACGATAGAACGGTTGTTAAGCTCAGTATCATTAAGACCCTCAATAGCTTTGAGAGCTTCGTCTTCGTTAGGCATTTCAACAAAGCCATAACCTTTTGAACGGCCAGTGAATTTGTCCTTAATTATTTTGACAGATTCAACTTCGCCATATTGTTCAAAAACTTCTCTTAGTCCAGATTCATCAACTGAATAATCCAAACGTGCAACAAAAATGTTCATATAAAATAAAATTAAAAATTTGAGTACACCGCAAAGGTAAGCAAAAATTATTATCCACCTAATTTTTTTGAAAATTTATGATTAAAATTTGCTGTCATTTAAAAAGTTTATAGAAAAATCTCTCAATCAAAGCTTTAAATTTCTCCCATAGGGTATGTGGCTCATTTCCTTCATCCTGATAATAACCATATCCGTAACTAACACCATATCCATAGCCATAAGTATCCCCATATCCATAACGCAGACCATACATTAGATTAGTCTTAATGCCATTGAGGATAATAGCTATATGCTCTAGCTTTTTGTTCTCTCTAAGCTCGTTTATCAGCTTAATAGATTGGCGCGTACTGAACAACTGTCGAATAACAAACAACATCATATCCGAGTAATTAGCCAGAACCAAAGCATCTGTAACTATCCCTATTGGCGGTGAGTCTATAATCACAAAATCAAAATCTTCACGTAGCTTGCTAATCAATTCGTGCATCTTCTTAGACTCAAGCAATTCTACAGGATTAGGCGGTATCTCCCCACATGGAATTAAATAAAGATTGTCTATCTCAAGCTTGTGAACAATCTCTTCGTAAGTATGCTCACCTATCAAAAATGTTACGATGCCTTCTTGATGTTCTACTTCAAAATATGTCTGAACCTTAGGTTTACGCAGGTCAGCTTCCAGAATAACTACCTTTTTTCCTGTTCCTGCTAATATAGCAGCTAAATTAACGGAAACAAAGGTCTTTCCTTCCCCTCCTATAGTGGACGAAATGAGAATAACCTTTGCAGGTTTGTCCACCATATAATAGAGAATATTAGTACGCAAGGAACGGAAAGCCTCAGTAATGCTTGAGCGTGGATATCTAATTACCGGAACTTTCAGGCCTGTTTTATTCTCAATTATTGTGCTAATTATTGGGATAGAAGTCAAACGCTCTATATCTGCTGAACTCTTTATCTTAGTATCAAGAATAAACAATACGGAAATAATTAGCAGTACAATCACTATTGCGAAAATTATGGCCTTGCCTATGCTTATATATCCCACACGCCGTTTAAAGCGTATCGTCTCTGGCCTTGCACGATCCAGAATCTCGGCATCTGGACGGCTCGATGCAAGGGTTATACCTGCTTCCATCCTTCGCTGCATCAAAAATGTATAAATCTTGTTATTTATCTCAAATTTGCGATTGACCTGCATGAATTCCCTCTGCGCAGCAGGAAACTTAAGCAATTGTATATAAAGACTCTGTCGTTGTTTTTCCAGCTCCTGTTGGGTCTTATTTGTATATTTGAGACTCTGCTGTATATATTGATAAATTGAATTTCTTAGTTCCTGGATGCGTATGTTTATATTTTTCATCATAGGTATTCGCTCCTCGTCCTTAATAATCAACGAGGCTTTGTTCTTCTCATCAATAGCTTCTAATAATTTATCCATCAAACTTTGCAGACCTGGATCGTCTATCCCAACAAATCCTGGTGGCATTAACATTATCTGACTGCTTCCTGCGCTGCCAAGTAAAGACAACAGATTATTGTAGTAAGCTGTCTTTAGCTGTAGAGTCTTTATTTGCTCTTCAATATTCTTTAGTTCGTCATTGAGCTCCTTGCCCTCGTCAGTAGTGCTCAATATGTTATTACCTTTAAAATGAGTCATCTCCTTTTCAGCTACTCTCAGAGAATCCTGGAAAACCTCCAACTGCTTATCTATAAATTCTATTGTCCTAATTGCTATCTCGTTCTTTTTTCTGAGTCTCTGATTTATGTATTCACGTGCCAGTTCATTCAAATAATCAATATCCTTATTGGGCGTACTTGTCTCCATCCATATCCACAGGATAGTACTATTAGGACTACGAAGGTCTATACGCAATCTTTGGGAATACGAATGTGCAAGCTGACGAATATCCCTGTGAATTATATAATATCGTTTGCCCACGCACTGCGGGCCAAAGTTATTTGTCTTAATAATTGAGAAAGATAAGCTTCCGTGAGTAAAGACTTGCCCAAATTTAGACGAATAATGATCTTTTGATTTGCCAAGCTGGATAAGAATATTACTTGTATCTCTTACAGTTACATAAATAGGCGTATTATAAAAAGGCGATGACTGTGAGGAGAGAATAATTTTTATTGGACTGCTCTTGTATAGCTCCATGTCATAAGCCAAATCTCTATCCAAAAAATATTGGTATTCAAAGGATGGCAGTTTACTGAGAACATCATAATTCATCTGGTACGAGGTAAGCTTCCCCATTTCATTCTCCAGATTCACGCCAGGAGTAATGGGAATACCACCTGCATAAACTTCTGGTTGAGAATACCTTTGTTCTATATTAATAGTGGTGTAAATACTATAAATACTCTTGGAATAACGATTTTTATACTTAGCAAACCCTAGAGCAAGTATAAAGGCTATTAAATATAAATACCAATAACCTATTGAGGTCAGGACAAAATGCTTTAGTTGATAAACAATTATTTCAAATTCGTTTCTCTGTTCCATTATCTCTTGAGGCTTAATATTAACGAAATAACGCTTGCTGTGGTCGTTACCAGCGAAACAATAAAATAATAATCTTGCGTACTGAGTCGGAAAATCTGTGCCTTACGCGGTCTAATGTAAACTATGTCATAAGGCTGAAGATAAAAATCTTTATTTTCTATCAAATGCTTGCTCGTCAGGTCAAGTGTGAAGACCTTAATTGTACTGTCCTGTCGGCGCAAAATAAATACATGCTTTTTATCGGCTGTATAAGGCAGACCACCTACTTCGGATAATGCCTGTAGTATATTAAGTCGTCTTTTGTAAAAGGTCCTGGTTGTGCTTACCTCCCCCAAAAAATAAATCTGAAAACTTATGAGTTTGACAGAAACATAAGCATCGCTAAAAATACTGTCAACTCTCTGTTGAACAAGATTTTGCACCTGATCTACTGTCTTGCCCTTAACATTAAACTTACCAATAACTGGTATAAAAATATAGCCGGAATCATTGACCATGTAGCCATAGAAAAAATAGTTCTCTGAACCGGAATTTCTTTGATTTATAGCAATTTGTTGATTCTGTCTATTATAT
>JALWCU010000191.1:0-1289 GCA_027015275.1 Bacteroidales bacterium
GCAGTATGACAGTCTAACTTACAAAGTGTTTAGAGTCAGAGGAGGCTGGGGCTATGACGTAATAATTAATAACAAAGTATTTATCCATCAGCCTTTTATACCAGCTGTCGAAGGCGCATTTCCTTTTAAAACCAGAGAAGATGCTCGTAAAACAGCTATTCTGGTTATTGAAAAACTTATGACGCGGCATGGCATGCCTCGTGTTACGGTTGGTGAGCTAAAAGAGTTAGGTGTGTTGTATGACACTGTACTGCAATATCAGCAATACATGGACAAATATTTACACCCAAAGAAGAAAAAATAATAATCACCATTTTTCAGACAAACTTGGATTAACGATAAAAGTCGTCAGCCTTGGTATTATACTGATTTATTCGGAATACCAAACTTGTTTAGAGCTAATAAAGTAGAGCCTGGTATTATTTCCAAAATTCTACTTGGTCAGAATCTTTGACAGAGAACAGGTCTTTGTCCCTGAGAACAGGGAATTTTTGTCTCATGCTCATTAGCGTATTCAGATCTATTTCTATTGTATGAATATCCTGTTTATGCTCAGGTGCTTGATAAATAATTTTTCCGCGTGGATTTATGGCCATGGACATGCCGCTGTAATAGAAGCCATTGCCATCCTGCCCTATACGATTGACTGCTACGACAAAGGATTGATTTTCGATAGCACGTGCTATTAAGAGATTTTTCCATTGGTCTATGCGGCTCTCTGGCCAGTTGGCAACATATATTAACAAGTCATAATCTTGATCATTACGTGCCCATACAGGGAAACGCAGGTCATAGCAAACAAGAGGCTTTATGCGCCAGCCCAGGTGATTGATAACAACACGTTTTAGACCTGAGGAAAATTTGTAATGTTCGCCAGCCATAGTGAAGCGGTGTCTTTTGTCATACCATGCCCACTGAGTGTCTGGACGCATAAAAATTAGTCGATTGTAAAATTTATTATTGTCATTCCAAATCATTGAACCACAGATAGATATCCCAGTGTTTTTGGCCATTTCTCTTAGCCACTGCATAGTAGGTCCGTTCTCGTCTTCGGCCACATCCACAGGATTTGTATAAAAACCAGTGCTAAACATCTCTGGCAGTATGATAATGTCAGACTCTATGCTGCCCAAAATTGTACTTAAATGCTCGAAGTTCTGTTGCTTTTTTAACCAAAATACATTTGTCTGTACAAGGGTAATTAATAGTTTATTTTTTTTCATTTTTTGAAACATTTGAATTAAATTTGTACTAAGAAGCTATGCGTAAAATTATTAGTATGACTAATA
>JALWCU010000191.1:1299-3720 GCA_027015275.1 Bacteroidales bacterium
ATTTTAAGAATATTTTTAGACAAATTATTATTTTTTTGGATGCATATAAAGTTCTGTTTCTACTGGTTTTTGCAGTGATAATGTTGGGGTTTGTCAATGATAATAGCGTTATGAAACTTCTGGGTTGGCAAAAAGATATTAAGTCATTAGAAGCACAAAAAATTGAAATAGAGCAAAATACCAAAGAAGATAGAGCCCTGTGGGAGTTGTTAGATACTAATAATGAGGCATTTGAGCGATATGTGAGAGAGAAATTTTATTTTCATAAGCCAAATGAAGATGTTTGTGTCATACGTAAACGATGACCTGTTTTTTATTAAACTAAAAATTTGATACTATGCATTTAAGTTTTGATGGCAAAGACCTTGAGCTTCTAAAGTCCAAGGGAATAGATCTGGATGAGGTTATTCGTCAGTTATCACTTTTCCGAAAGGGTGTTCGGCCAGTAAAAATAGTAGAGCCTTCCACAATAGCCAATGGAGGCGTGAAGGTTATCTCGAGCAATGAATTACAACATTATATTCAGATTTTTAATAATATTCGGGGTTCGAAAATTATTTACAAATTCACACCTGCCTCTGGAGCTGCTACCAGAATGTTCAAGAAATTATATGCTTTTCTGGAATCTGGCAACACTGAGCCAAAGGATGATGACACACGAGTTTTGTTTGCAGATATCCTGAAGTTGGCATTCTATGATGATCTAGATCAGGTTTGCAGGCGCTTGTACAAACAAGGTATTCAAGAATTAATTGCAAAAGACATGTACAATGAGATTGTAAAGGCTATGCTCTTGCCCGAGGGACTCGGATATGGTCATTTGCCAAAGGCGCTGATTAAATTTCATAGATATTCGGATAGGTCTCGCACGGCCATGGAAGAGCATCTCGTGGAAGGGCTGAAATATGGTGTTGGTAAGGACAATGCACTGGAGCTGCATTTTACTGTGTCGCCGGAGCATAAGCAAGATATAGAACGGCATGCTCAGGACCTTATACAGGTTTATAAGGATTATGAAGTAGATTTACATTTTAGCTTTTCTATACAGGACCCAGCTACAGACACAATTGCGGTTACAGAAGAAAACGAACCTTTCAGAGATGAGAATAATCAGTTACTTTTCCGTCCCGGAGGCCATGGTACCTTGATTTACAATTTAAATAATTTGGATGCAGATTTTATTTTCATAAAAAACATTGACAATGTAGCACCAGACAGGTTAAAACCAGATACAGAAACATGGTTTCAGGGGCTGGCAGGCTATCTTCATACGCTCAAAAGTAAGATAGAAGCATATATGGATCTACTTGATGTAGGACCGACGGAGAGAGACTTGGAAGACATTTATAATTTTATTCACAACGTGCTTTCTATCACTGTAAAAAAGAAACTTAGTACAGTGGAAGAGCGTATAGAAATGGCACAAAGGATTTTCAACAGGCCTTTGCGCGTAGCCGGGGTGGTTAAGAATTTAGGGCAAGAAGGCGGAGGGCCATTCCTAGTTGAATATGAAGATTTTATAAGTCCACAAATAGTAGAAAAGGCACAAATTGATCTGAACAATCCACGGAACATGGCATTGATAAAGAACTCTTCTCACTTTAATCCGACTTTCATGGTGCTTTCTGTAAAAGACCATAGAGGACAAAAATTCGATTTGCTCAATTATATTGATCCAGACGCCAGTTTCATTACAACAAAAAACTATAAAGGAAAAACTATAAAAGCACTCGAAAGGCCGGGGCTGTGGAATGGAGCTATGGCCTTTTGGAATACGGTATTCGTAGAAGTCCCACTGACTGTATTTAATCCTGTCAAAACAGTATTTGATTTGATTAAACCTAATCATCAATGAGGGAATTGCCAATCTTATTACTTCTTGTTCTTAGTCTGGTGGCCTGTAATACAAGATTAAGTTTAATGGATGATGGAACAGAGGGATGTGATTATTCTCAGTGTAATTCACAGGAGCCACAATTTGCTGTGCTAAATGTCAAATTTACTAGAAGTATAGTGCAGCGTAGTCCGAATATCTTTCTTATGGTGGGACGTTTTGAAGACCAGAATTATCTGGATACTATAAGAACCGATACTGTTCCTGCATATAGGGATTTTGTGATGATCCCAGTGGATATTGACCATTATTATACAGTTGTGGCACAATACATTAGAGGCAAGGACACTATCTATGCAATCGATGGGTCTTATGTTTACAAGACTTTTTATTATCAGTGTGATTCTGTATGTTGGCAGATAAAAGGATATAACCTGAACGTAAAACTAAAAAATTAAATACATGAAATCATATAGGAAGGAATTGTGGTTTAATACATCGGCACGCAGGGCTTTTGTAAATATAACTTCAGAAGTAGAAAAAGCTGTCGAAGATAGCGGAGTAAAGGAAGGTTTATGTCTGGTCAA
>JALWCU010000192.1 GCA_027015275.1 Bacteroidales bacterium
ATAAACCTCAACCGTTATGTCCCGTAGGGACGACCTATTGTTAGCGTTGTATGGTAATGCAACGCAATTTAACGAAGTAAAAAACGGACATTCCTACGGAATTTTATTTTTGGTGGATATTTCTTCACGGGTTTCCACCCGTGTTTACATAAGGGTTTTCCCTACGGGAAAATATCAAATTCCTATTTAAACTGTTTAGATTAAATTCAATTCGTAAACGGTATTAATTAAACAGAAAAATAATATTGTGGTTGAAAACAAAATTTTTTAATTTTTCGACATTAAAGGAACAAAAAACGATTAGGACATCGTGAAGGTATTGGTAAATGTACAGTTTAATAGCTTCTTTTTATTAATCAAATCTTACTTCTAAATGCCTGCGATTCATAACCTTTCACATTAAAACTAATGAAACGATAAAGCACAACAGCATGAAACATATAATGATTAAACAATTTTTAATAAAACAAAAGAAAATTGCAAAGGGTCTGTATTTTACATATTTAGCACACAGAGGACAAAATTATGATGAGGAAATATTTTGGGACACATCATTCTATACAAGCGGAATTAGCGA
This sequence comes from Bacteroidales bacterium, assembly GCA_027015275.1. GTDB lineage: Bacteria > Bacteroidota > Bacteroidia > Bacteroidales > S143-33 > S143-33. The sequence continues at coordinate 578 of JALWCU010000192.1, forward strand.
TAGACAAACAATTTCTCCCCAAAAAAGCCCTATATCTACCAAGTATCATTATGCTTCAGTAGAGTTATTAATACTTAGGACGTTATATAATAGAGGAATAGATTTAAACAATAGTGTAGTATTAGATATAGGTTCCGGGTCAGGGCATTGGATTGATTTCTATAAATCATTGGGGGTCAAGCAAATAATTGGCATGGATGTTTCAAAATCATCGATAGAATATTTAAAAGAGAAATATAAAAACAGAACAGATATTTATTTTTATCATGGAAAGGCAGTAGAGTGTATTGATAAAATTGATACTAAAGTTAATATTGTAAATGCCATAGGCGTTATGTTTCATATAGTTGATGATGCTGAATGGCAAGAAACAATAAAAAAAATATCAAATCAACTTTCCCCAAATGGGCTTTTAATTGTTGGAGGACACTTTGGTTTTATAAATGGAATAAATGTTCAGTTCGATGACAAAAACAATATAAACAAAAGGCTGAGAAGCAGAGCAGCATGGAAGCGTACACTAAAAAATGCAGGCTTTTCAAAAGTAGAGTTTATTAAAAATCAAGCATATTTACATATCGACGACTCTCTACCCGAAAACAATATATTGATTGCAACCAAATAGCTTTAAAAAGCACATATAGTAACAATTAAGCTAAGTAGGCCGTTTGAACTTTCACTTTATTTTTCTATGGAAGGAAACGAATAGATTTTAATCAAAAGTCCACGCGTACAACGCGATTCTTACCGCTCAAATCATGATAAATAGAAAAGGACTCAATGCTGCGGCGCTGGAACATTTTTATCATTTCACTTGCCATGTCCTCATTAATTTCACAATAAAGCTTACCGCCAGGATTGAGATTCTTGCTTGCAAAGTAACACAGGGCTTCGTAGAAAATTAAAGGCTCATTCTCGGGCACAAACAGTGCTTCCTCTGGCTCATAATCAAGGACTGTACGACTCATCTGACGTCGCTGACTGGGCAAGACATAGGGCGGATTACTCACAATAATATCATAGCTCGGTGTGCTGCCGTTAAACACCGGCGAATAAGTTGCAATAATATCGTGCAACTGGTATTTAACTCTGACGTCATTGAGATTTGCATTAATTTTGGCAACTTGAAGTGCACCTTTCTTCAGGTCAGTAGCAAAGACCTGTGCCTCAGGCATATTCTTGGCCAAAGCCACGGCAATACAGCCGCTGCCCGTGCCTATATCAATGATTTTCAGCCCTGACCGTGTTTTATTCTCTTCAATAATAATGGACACAAGCTCTTCGGTCTCGGGCCGCGGGATAAGCACACTGGGATTGACTCTCATAGTAAGCCCAAAGAAATTAACCTGACCAAGTATGTACTGTATTGGTTTGTAGGATTTTAGTTCACGAAGGATAGAACGAACACGCTTCCACGTGCCAGAGGGTATCTCCAAATCTGGATGAGCATGTATCTGTGCCCTATCCAAACTCATTAATGCCCCAAAAATCTCATGAATAAAAACCCAAATCTCATGAACAGAATAATATAAATCAAGCTCCTGTTTTATTTTCTCAATGGCCTTAGAGAGTGTCATAAAACTTTTTTTATGCTAATCAAAAATCTCGCCAGCCCTACGATTTCTTAGTAATATTCTGAGTACCTGCATAATACGAATTGTATTCTGACGAATTTTGGGTGTAACATTGAGAGCAGGTATGTCCACAATCACCTTCATCTCTTCATTGCCCTTGTTGTGAATAATTATTACAGGCACATTGCCGACTGTTGGCGCATCTTCTTTGTCCCGCTCATCGAAAATCTTGTATTCCAAGCTCTCTGTTGCAGTATTAATAGATGAAATGTCCTCAAAGAAAAATTCCTGTGTCTGTGCATTTAGGATTGAATTTTCCACCCAGTTGTAATCACATGTATAAAGGCTGATAAAACTTTCGGCAACCACAAGAATTTGAATTCTGTATGCACTATAAATAAATGAGCCACCCACATCACCCTTTAGCAAAGCATCTTCTGGAATACTTCCCTGCTCCCAAAAAATTGGATATGGAATAATAATGTAATTCTCATCAGGCACGGATGAGGGTATGGACAAAAGGTCTTTTGCTGCTGGCTTAATAATATTCTTAATGTCATCCACAAGCCAATATTGCATAAGCTCTGGCGTGGGTCGCTTGGAATATTCGCGTTTTTTCTTGTAATATGGCTCTATCCACCGCAGAGCAAAATAAAAACCTACAGCTAACGCCACTGCAGCTATCAGATAGGTCGGGAAAGACGGATTAAAATAAAAAACAATAAAAATACCCAGGGCTACAGATATATAAGTTACCAAAATATCAAACTCCCACAGGGACGGGAACAGAACCTCATCATAATGGAAAAAATTCCTTATCAATTCACGCTTTGTGGCTTCGTCTATCTCTGGTTCCGGATTTTCCTGGTCTTGATCAATCGGCTTTTCTATAAAATTTTCTTCTGATTCTTGTTCGTTAGATTTTTTTAAATCATCCTGCATATTTGTTATCTTAAATGCCTAATTTTGTTTTCCCAAAGTTATAAATAAAAAACATTCTGACAATGGAATCTGTGTTGCATGTCCTTATAAATTCGATTGTTATTACCAGTTTTATCTTTGGTATGATGTTATTTGTAGAATACTTCACAGTACTGACCAAAGACAAATTCGTTGACAAGATTTCAAAAAACAAATGGACCCAAGTCCTGATAGGAACACTGCTCGGCCTCATACCCGGATGTCTTGGCTCTTTCTTTGGCGTTACGCTGTATCTACACGATGTAATGAATTTCTCGGCTATGACATCTATGATGATTGCCACATCTGGTGACGAAGCTTTTGCTATGCTCACTGTAATTCCAGATAAATTTCTACTGATAAACGCAATTCTATTCCTGGTCGCCTTACTTACAGGCTTTGTACTAAATCTTGTATATCATCCCCAAAAACCACTTTATTCTTTGCAGGAAAACATGTTAAAATACCACGACAACAACCCGCAATGCTACTGTTTTGATAAGCATAAAATTTTAAATAATCTCAGAGACATAAGCATTTACCGTCTAACCCTGGCAGTCAGTTTACTCTTGCTCATTCTGCTCGAAGCCTTTAAGCTCATAG
>JALWCU010000193.1 GCA_027015275.1 Bacteroidales bacterium
GGCAAAACTCTCGTTGGCAAGCCTTATGATACTGTTTTTTCGCTTACAAATGATGCTTATTATTGCAGCGAACTGATTTACTACATGTTCCGCTATTCTTATGGGAAAGATTTTTTCCCCGTCTATCATATGAATTTCCGCTCACTCGCAGATGGGCACATACCACAGGTTTGGATAGATTATTTTGCAGCTATGGGAATGAAGGTACCACAAGATAGCCTGGGCTGCAATCCCGCAGATTATTCTCGCTCCAGATATCTGAAAGTTTTGTATATTTTAGGCAGAATTGATAAAAACAAAAGTTATGGCAGGAAAGATTGACCGTCAGGGTTATGGAGTCTTAGCTGGGCTATTATTACCATTACTCGGAGTATATCTTTATTATTTGCTTGCGCCTTTTAGCATGTCCTTTGGTCTGTTTATTTCTAATGTTTTTCAGATGCACTTGACAGCCAAAGTTCTCAGTCTTGGAGTTTTGGCTAACTTAATAGGCTTTCTCATTGTAATTGGTTTTAAGTGGGATAGATTTGGTCGAGGTATTGTTTTGGCTACATTTATTTATGCTGCTATCATTTTAATTTTTAGGTTTTTGGTTTAAGTGAATATTTGTTTACTTTTGATGTCCAACAAAAAATTAGAAAAATGGGTTTGTATCCACGTAAAATAAAGGGTTTTAGAGATATTGATTCGCGTCTAAATTCTGTTCGCTGGCATATTATTCAGAAAGCCACAGAAGTATATCGCAGTTATGGCTTTGAGCAATGGGATAGTCCTGTGCTGGAATATGCTGAGCTTTTGGGTAAATATCTTCCAGATGCAGATGAAGTAGCCGACGGCATTTACTCTTTTCGCAATCCAGAACTCGAGCCACAATACGACGAACAAGGAAATGAATTACGCGACGCACAGAATAACGTGATGATGACCAATCATTTCCTTACCATGCGTTATGACCTGACAGCACCTCTAGCTCGTATGTATAGCGAAATGGTATGGCAGAGATTTATCCACAACCAGCTCAAGGAAGGCCGCGCACCACTGTTTCGCCGCTATCAGTTCGGACCCGTATTCCGTTTCGAAGCCAAGCTGGATCCAGGGCGCTTCCGTGAGTTCTGGCAATTGGACTTTGACACAGTGGGCAGCGACGACGTGGCAGTGGATGCCG
>JALWCU010000194.1 GCA_027015275.1 Bacteroidales bacterium
AAGGAGAAAAAGAAAAATACTGCTAATAAAGGCAATATAGTGTCCAGAATTTTTTCAAAACTTCTGAGGAAACATAAGAAAAACCCAGGTAAATGAACCAGCCACTTGTTACAGTTCTAATGCCTGTTTATAATGCTGACAAATATCTGTCCGATGCTCTCGAGAGCGTCATTAGCCAAACATATAAAAATCTGGAAATCCTTATCATCAATGACGGCTCAACAGACAACAGTGAGACCATTATAAAACAATATCAGAAATCAGATAACAGAATTAGATATATTTACCATCATAATCAAGGGGTTGCACGCACACTCAAGCAGGGTGTCTCTTTAGCAAAGGGAACTCTTATACGCCGCCATGATGCAGACGACATTAGTCTGCCCGTAGCAATAGAGGAACAAGTACTTTTTTTACAAAATCATCAAGAAATAGGTGCTGTAGCCACACAGCAATGCCATCTCACAGAAAACGGCAAAATAGCATGGCACAAACGTCTGCCTCGCGAAGAATGGTTCGAAGGCAAACCATACAAACAAGTCAATCTAAAGGATTTTTCAGCCACAAAAGCAGCACCTATTGTTCATGGCACCGTATTGTTTTACAAACAATTAGCTATCGACGTGGGCAATTATAGGCCCCAGTTTCTTGTTGCAGAAGACTATGACCTATGGCTCAGAATAATGGAACAAAAAAAATTCGTTATACTGCATTCCTGCACATATTTCTTGCGCATTCATGGCAGTTCGGCAATGTCTCGCTACCATGATTTTGCCCATTTCTACAACTCACTTGCTATCACAATGGCAGAGCAAAGAAAGGAGCGAGGCAAAGACGATATCCAGCTGGGGGCAGATTTACCCAAGCCACCGCAAAAGGGAAAAACTCACCAAGCGCCCAGCAATCATTCTAAAGGCAAGGTCCTCCGTGATGATCTGAGCTTCATGTATTCTTTTGCATGGGATGCCAGAGACTGGCGCTTGATTAGCAAAATCGCCAAACAAATTCTTCGCGATGGCTGGAGACTACCGCAGGCATATAAAATGATAATTTTCCCAATTTTAGGACAAAGACTTATCTCCCTGGGAGTGAGTGTAAAAAATTTCTTTCGCAGAATAAAAAAATCAAAACGCCAAAATGCCACTAATTAGCATCATAACCCCTGTTTTCAACCGCCAGCACCTTATTGGCAAAACAATTACATCTGTAATAAAGCAGACCTTTCAGGACTGGGAAATGCTTGTTGTGGACGACGGCTCTGAAGACGGTACACAAGAAATTATTAGAATGTACCAGCAGCAAGACGAACGTATCAAATTACTCAAAAGGAAACGCCAGCCCAAAGGTGCTGCTACCTGCCGCAATATCGGAATTGACATAGCAAGCGGAGACTATGTAATTTTCCTGGATTCGGATGACAGGTTACAGCCTTTTGCACTAGAGCAAAGAGTCAGAGCCCTGGAACAATACAACGGATACGATTTTCTTGTTTTTCAGACCGTAAAAATAGACTACAGTTCGAATAAAGAGCTGGGAATGTGGTATAACCTGGACAACAGCGAAAACTTTCTGTTAGAATTGCTCAAACTAAAGGCCCCATGGCAAACTGCCGGCCCTATATGGAAGCTTGCGTCTTTGCTCAAATATTCAATAAAATTTGACGAAAAATTACTGATTTGGCAGGATGTGGACTTTCATCTTCAAGCATTGTACAAGGGACTGAAATATCGTATAATGAACGACTTTCCAGCGGATGTGCTTTATCTGGTCCACAGCGATGCTCTTAGCCAGCGAGGCTATACCTACAACCAACGCCGCTCACAGATTTATTTTCTACAAAAACATTACGCCCTGTGCCGAGACAATCCACAAGCACTGTCCATTCTCAGAGATTTAATCAATAAACTGATAATCAAAAACCTTAGAGCGAAATACTTTGACAATGTTCTACGATTGTTATGTCTAAAAATTACAAAACGATGAGCGCTTCCCCACTAATAAGTGTCATAATACCAACAAAAAACGGCGAGAAAACCATCAGAGCCTGCCTGGAATCCATATTCATGCAAAAGGGAATTGACAGAGCAGAAGTCATCATAATCGACAGTGGCTCAGAGGATGGGACATTAGACATTGTTAGTCGATTTCCACTCAAAATAATACGGATAAAACCCGAAGAATTTGGACACGGACGCACAAGGAATCTTGGGATACAGGCTGCCAGCGGTGAATTTATCTTTTTCACTGTCCAGGACGCACAGCTTGCTCACAGCGAACTGTTCACAAGAGCCCTTTCACATTTCCAAGACAAAGATGTCCAAGCTGTTGGCGGTAAACAAATAGTACCACACAGCCCAGACAAAAATCCCCTGCAATGGTACAGACCTGTCGGCAAGCCAAATGTAGAGACTTTAGACCTAGCTTCTTTTTCTCGCATGACAAACAAGGAAAAATTCTTCTACGCACGTCTGGATAATGTAGCAGCAATGTACCGCAGCTCTGCTCTGAACAGCCAACCTTTTGAAGATGTCGATTTTGGTGAGGATATTATCTGGGCAATAAAAGCCTTGGAGAAGGGATGGAAAATAATCATTGACCACAACTTGCTTGTCTATCATTATCACGACTATTCCAGCAGAAAACTGAAAGAGAGAAGATTACACGAAAAAAAGCTTGCTCTACAGTATGGTGTAAACACAAAGTTACCTCTGAAGAAAAAAATCACAGAACTGGCCAGAATTTTTTACTTAGTTCTTTGGAAAAAAGACTTCGTTCCCAATCACAAAATTCACTGGTTATTATACAATCTGCGGCTGTGGTGGTGGAAATAAAAAAAGACGAGGCCCCACCGGGGCTCGAACCCGGACCAGGAGTTCCGGAAACTCCCGTTCTATCCAGTTAAACTATGGAGCCTAGTCTAGTCCACAAAATTATAAAATAGCAGCAGAAGATCCAAAGATTAGACAGGGAACTATTATGCCCGGCTCACTGAGCAACTAATAAATTGACGTTTAGATTACTGCTAAAACTAGCTAAGCCTTGGAGACGGCGACGCGCCTCCAAGGCTTTTTATTTTTTCCAATAATGTAAATTCCCAAAAGGTTTAATCGCACTTATAATTTTTTTATTTCCCTCTTTTTCTACATTTGTAGAAAGTTTATTTCTGGATAAATGGATAGAATTAAGCACAAGTTTTTTCTATTTAACGATGAGCTTCGGGAAAGCGAGCAGTTTAATCAAGAAATAATTAATCATGGCACAACAATTTATGAACTTCTGAAAGTCAAAGATTGTACGCCCGTCTTTCTTGAAAAATATCTACAAAGGGTCAACAATAGTCTCCGACTGATTGGACGTCAAGGCTGGATAAGTAATGAGACAATCGTAGCAAAAATGAGTTTGATAATTCATGCTAATTGCGTAACAGACGAAGACCACTTGAAAGTGCTTATCTCTTTTGATAATGATTTTTTCGCGCCGCCGCAGGATTTTATTACACTGTTTTTCACCACAGTGCCATTACCTTCAAAGCTCGAATATAATACAGGCGTACGCACTGTCAGCCTGAATGCTACGCGCTACTTACCAAATGCCAAAATCTACCAGCCTTCGTTGCGAAAGCTTACCGAACAGATGATTGAATCGCAGGATATTTATGAAGTTATTCTTCTCAACGAACAAGGCTATATAACCGAGGGAAGTAGGTCAAACATTTTCTTTATTGACAAAGACAACAACTTGATTACCCCACACTTGGATGACGTGCTGCCTGGCATAACTCGTAGTAATGTCATAGAGCTGGCAAAAAGAAATGACGTAAATTTTTTGGAAAGAAAAATTCATTACCGCGAGCTGCCCAGGTTTGATGCTGCCTTTGTTACTGGCACATCGCGCAAGATATTACCCCTACAATCGATTGATGACCACAGATTTAACCCACAAAACAGGCTTTTGAGAAATCTTATAGACTGGTATGAAAATATGATACAAGACTACGTAAAGAGCCACAAAAAAAATTTCCAAGATATATGTCAGTGCTAATGTCTATTTGGCAAATACTTTAACAAAACTCTGAGCAAATTCTCTCGTTTGAGCACTATTGCCACGTAAACAGAAATAAGCACTGTTGCTGCTGTGATACGCCACAGAGCTGTCCTTAGATAATGCTCGTGCAAAAATCTAAAAATCAAAAACAAAGCAGCAGTCAGCACAACATAAAAGCCAATAGAGACAAAGTCATACTTGACAGGTAGATACCGTCTGCCCCAGAAATAAGAAATCAATACCATAACAAAATAGGTCGTCATACTGGTATAAGCACAACCCATATAACCTATGCGAGGAATCAGGATATAGTTCATGCCAAGGGTAATAATTGAACCAATAAAGAAAATCAACATACCATAATGTGTGCGGTCAGTAAGCTTATACCAGAAGGAGAGCAAGAAGAAAACCCCGACTAACATACGACTAATGAGCATTGGCAAAACGACCTTGAGACCTTCAAAATACGTGTGTTTTATAAAATACTTGAGATAATCAAGATACAGCTCTACAAAAAGAAATATGAACAAAGCCAAAATTATATAAAACTTCATGGCATCGGCAAATACCTGTGTGGCATCCTTTTCCTTGGCATAAGAAAAGAAAAACGGTTCGGCTGCATAACGAAACGCCTGCACAAACAAAAGCATTATAACAGCTATCTTGATATTAGCGCCATAGATGCCTATCTGATACATTACATAATCTTGCGGATTGGGAACGCCAGGTGGCACAACTGTCAAAAACCTGAGCATTATTCTATCTGCCACCTCGTTAATAGCACCTGTCAAACCCGTAACCAGCAGAGGCAAAGAATACAGTAACAAACTGAGCCACAAGCGATAATCAAACTTATACTTGAGCTTGACCAATGAAGGTAAGAACAAAAGGAAAGTAGCAGCACTGGCAATAAGATTTGAAATAAAAATGTAACCTATGCCAATCGAAGGATTATATATTATGCACAAAGGATTGTGTGGGTTGTGCTTGTATAGATATGGGCACAAAAGAATAAAGAACAGGTTAAAGCCAATGTTTATACTGATATTGAGTATCTTGTAAAAGGCAAATTTCCATGCTTTATTTTGCTGGCGGAGACGGGCGAAAAATATGGCGAATACAGCGTCAAGTCCCAGGATAAGAGCAAGATATTTGACATATTCAGGATGATCTGAATAGCCGAGCAGAGGCGCTAAATTTCGTGCATAAATAAATGTGAGAAACACGAACAGGGACGAGGTGGTCATCAAAGAAGTAAAGGCAGTGGAAAAGACTGTGTCAGATTTATAATTTTTCTCAGAGAAACGGAAAAAACCTGTCTCCATGCCATAGGTCAACAAAATCTGCAACAAGACAGCATAAGCATAAAACTCAGTAACAACACCGTACTGGTCAGGAGCAAAAGCACGAGTATATAGTGGTACAAGCAAATAATTTAATAACCTACCCACAATAGAAGGAACACCATAAATAGCTGTCTGTCCAAAAAGTCTCTTAATTGGATTTTTTGCCATACATTTTAGCGATTAAACAACTTTTTCAGAAATCCCTGTTTTTCTTCTTTTTCCTTGGTATAGACCATCTTGTAATGACCTGTGCCTTGAATATCAATCTTGTCGCCTTGTGACTCAAAGCCATTCCAGACAAAGAAATCTGTCAAATGCTCAGGGGCATACAAATATATAGTTTTTTTGGAAGGAAGAACATCTTTAACAACATAACGAAGCATAAGTGTCCCCAAGCCAAGGTTACGATATTCGGGAATTATGGCAAGCCTCTCTATCAAAATGCCCTCCTTGGTCTCGAGCCAGCGCGCAGAACCGGCAGGCTTGTCGTCTATTAGCATGACAAAATGTACAGCAGTGTCATCTTTGCCATCAAAGTCATATTCAGGACTCAAGCCCAGTTCATCGACAAATACACGGCGACGAACCTCCATTACTTGCTTAAAAAGTTCGTTGCTAAAACCAAAGGATGTAAGCTTAATTATCATAATATGTAAAATTCAGCAGTGATTGTTTAAACAAATTTAATTATTTTTGGAAAAACAACCGTGCTTAAAACAAAAATTCATGTGCTTGCGTTTATTTTGTAAAAATTTCATTTCAAGGATAATGAAAAAGTTTATTAGTCTAATTGCTGGTTTATCATTTTCGCTCGGACTTTTTGCACAGGGTTTCATGGGCTTTGCAGTCGGTGGAAATATGGCCACACTGACTGGCGACAGCACATCATTGAACAAACGCACCCCAAGATACGGATTTTACTTAGGACTGACACGCGACATTTATCTGGACCATTCTACCTTTATACAATATGGACTGTTTTATTCCCAGCAAGGCGCTATATACAAGACAGAGTATTATTACCAAGGACTCTTTTACCGCGATCTGAAAATTGTTAAAGTCGATTACATACACATTCCAGTTGTATGGAAACAGAATTGGGACTGGGTTTATACTGAGCTTGGTGGATATGTGGGATTTGTTCCGGGCACTGCTTCGGCTATCTGGCGTCAGGAAATTTTTTCCGCTACCAAGATTGATACCCTGCAGGGAGTTTACAATAGCTTTGCCAGCGACATCCAACCTTTTGATATAGGTCTAGTCTTTGGTATTGGTGAGCAGTTCAAGATTAACGAACAGTTCGATATGTTTTTCGACATTCGATATAAGCCCGGCTTTATTAAAATAAACAAAGGATATGTTGCTTATCCCGAATTTGCAAGCAAAAATCAAGTCTTTACTTTCAGTGTGGGTATAATTAACATTGGTAGGGCAGCCCGCCATAGATTATATTACAGAAAACTCAGAAGGTAATGAGAAAAGCCATTTTGTCTGTCTTTATTTTACTTTTTGGCGCTGGACTTTTGAGAGCACAAGACTATGTCCTGCCGCTGTGGGATGTGGGTAATGATAACTTTGCTCAGAAGAAAAATTTTTCTTTAAATTCCACATTTACTTCACGTTATAATTTTAATGATAAAGTGCAGCTGGCAGCACAGCTACCTCTGTGGCCGCTTATGCCCAATCTTCAGACAAAGATCAGAATCTTTGATAATTACAAGAATAAACATGCTAAGGGCATCCTGAAAAAATTACATTTCGGCATAACAACCGTCCATACAGCTGTCTTCCCAAGCTTTGGCTTTAACACCCTGGCAAAAATAGGTATAGCCGAACCAGTATTACCAAGCCTTGGCCCAAACATTACCCTGAACAACGAAATTCTCTTGTCTTTTTACACAAATGCCAACAAAGTATGTAATTACACTGGGAACAAACTCACCATAAAACTTGGACTGCGAAATACCTTTGGCTCAGACACATCATTGACCTTGCCACAAAACACCTTCTGGCATCTGAGCACTGCAACATTCAAACATGGCTATCTTTATTACCTCGGACTAAACTATGACTCTAAAATACTGAACAATCTTAATTTTTCGACAGCTTTTAAGTGGATAAAAATTCACGATGACACACAGATACTCGAAAACTACTCATTCTTCTACTTTGGCTTTGGGTTCAACAAACGAAGCACAATAGCCATAGGATATATTGCTGATATTTCGGCAAAGAACAAACAGTATAGCATTATGCCTGCCTTTAATCTCAAAATCAAATGGAAAAAACGAATGGGCAGCGACATCGACAAATACCTGCGTTATTAAACTCAGAAAACAAAAGAGTATGGACCGACTACTGGATTTTTACAAAAAGCACACAAAAACAATTATCTGGTCAATCATTATAATCATTCTCTCGTTTATACGTCTGCCACAAAACACAGGAGCTGAGCTAATTCCCTATGCCGACAAGATAGTACACTTTATTCTTTACCTTATCCTGGGCATCATAATGAGTAACGAGACTGACAATAAGCGCATTGCTCTGATTTATATAATTCTTCTGGGCATGCTAATAGAAATAGGACAAAGTGAGCTAACTACATATCGTACAGGCGATTACCTGGATTTTCTGACAGATCTAATAAGCGGCATACTGGGCTTATATCATAAAAACATCATCTATCGTATTTAAGCTCTCAGCCACCTTACCTACATACGTGTTTTTCAAATAATTACTTATTCTGGCCATACATATATCCAGGTCTTGAGCAAATGGACAATCTTCTTTTTTGAAACCTTCCTGATCGCAGAGCTTAAGCCCAAGCAAACATGTATTGAACACCTCTTCGCCATCGAAAATCTTTACAATATCCAGAAGGCTGATTTGATCAGGATCGAGATTAAAACTGAAGCCTCCGTTTGGACCTTTGTAAGATGTAAGAATCTTGTGCTTTGCAAGGGTCTGCATAATTTTACCCAGGAAAAAAGTGGGTATCTTTAGGTCTTCTGCCAATTTCTTTATTCCTACCTTGAGTACTTTACTTTTATCTTCATTTTTCTTGGAAAGCATAGCCAGATACAAAACGGCTCTTATAGCATATTTACTCGTTGTAGATAACATCAATATTTTTTTAGACCTGGTACAAAAATAGTTAGATAATCAGAATTTCAAATAAAAAACTCTTTTTTTCTATTTTTTTAAACAAGAATTCCACGTCGCACTAATACTCAGATATTCGCTCTTAAAATGTCGGACAATTTCATTTTGTACCAGTATGTCCGAAGCCACCCTCACCACGCTCTGTCTCGCTAAGTGTCTCTACTTGGATCAGCTCGGCTGTCTCGTGCCGCGAAATAATCATTTGTGCGATACGGTCGCCATTGTGCACTGTAAAAGGCTCATTTGACAAGTTGATTAGAATAACCATAATTTGGCCACGATAATCTGAATCGATTGTGCCTGGAGTGTTAAGGACTGTAATGCCGTGCTTTATTGCCAGACCACTGCGGGGTCTGACTTGGGCTTCAAAGCCAGGTGGTAGCTCAATATACAGTCCTGTGGGTACAAGAGCCCTTCCCATTGGCGCTATTGTCAAAGGCTCGGAAAGGAAAGCTCTCAGGTCCATGCCAGCCGAAAGCGATGTGCTATAATGTGGCAAAGGATTGTTCGATTTGTTTACGATTTTAACTTTTATCATCTGCCCACTTTTTTAAGATGTAAAATATTGGTACTAAAATTATTAAGCTAAGTATTGGCAGCCAAAGACCTGGATTCTGGACTTGAGAAAGGTCCTCTAAGGTCTTTCCCTGTCTGAGGCTGATAAAATAAATCATTACCCCAAGAAAATTGTTTGTGAAATGCGCAATGATTGATGACCAGATATTCTTCAGCCAATAAACAATATATCCCAAGATAAGTCCCAGCAAAAGCCGTGGCAAAAAAGTAAAAAACTCAAAGTGTGCAAAAGCAAAAATAAAAGCTGTTGTTATAATTGCCACATGTACATTACGGAATGCCTGGGTCAAATGGCGCTGCAAGACCCCGCGGAAAAACATTTCTTCGCCAATGGCTGGTATCAGTGCAACCACAACAATATTAACCAGTAGCTGAGAGTAACTTGTACCTGAGAGAATGCGATTTGTAATCAGCTGCGCCTGGTGCTCCATTTGCCGCAGATGTATCTCAAAAGCATGTAAGCTGCCAGAGAGATGGATATTGTAATTCCAATATCCAAGAATATTGACAATGCCTTGTGCAACAATCATGGCTATGATTATCACCACATAAGCTTTTAGCTCTACTCTGTGCCTGAGCTGGAAAAATTCCCTGGGTCGTGAAAATAGCCAAGCTATTGCCAAAGAGGGGAAAAAGAAAAGGCTAATAGACTGTACAGCAACCAGATACTTAAGCGCACCAGGATTGTCGATATACAATGCAGAAGAAATAAAATCTTTGACAGGCACACCATAAATAGCCTGACCCAGCAGAAGCAGCAGTATCAAGCTTATGGTAAAAACCACGAATGTTATTAATACATCTAGCAGCAGTTTTACGCCCCCACCGAGGGAACGAAACAAAGATTTGTCCATTGCTTAGCTTTTGTAAATTTTGATAAGTTTCTCAATCTGTTCTGGTGTGCCAAGCACAAACACACGGCTACCCATGTCCAAACGCTCATTGGGCGAGGGATTAAAAATATAAGTTCCATCCTGAAGCTTGAGTCCCACGACATTAGCCCCAGTATTGCGGCGTATGTCGAGCTCGCCTATTGTCTTGCCCATGTATTCTGGTGGCAGTTTTTCGCACAAAATTGATTCAATGCTCACAGTATTACCACTCTTAGCCATGAGATAATCGAGAAATTCGAGCACATCTGGCTGTGAGACAAGCTTTCCCATGCGGTGTCCGCCGATATGGTCAGGCATTATGACATAATTAGCGCCGGCACGTCTAAGTTTTGAATCAGACTGTTCGTCGCTGGCACGGCTGACTATAAGTATTCCGGGATTGAGCTCACGGGCTGTCAGAACCACGAAAACATTGTCCGCGTCAACAGGCAATGTTGTTACAAGTGCCTTTGCCTTCTGCACATTAGCACTTAGCAGGGTTTCGTCATGTGTGGCATCTCCTTCGATGAAATAAAGATTTTCCTTTCGATGAAACTCATGATGTGAGATAGTAGAATGGTCTTTTTCTACAACGACGACCAGCTCGCCATGCAACAAAAGTTCCTCGACTGTGTGGTGGCCGTTTTTGCCATATCCACACACAATAACGTGATCTTTGAGACGTCTGACTAATTTTTCCATTCTAAGTCTTTTGATAAACAGGCGAAAATCTGTGTCTATGAGAATAGATATTACGCTTTGTAGAATAAAAGCAATGAGAACAAAACTTGTAATTATCAAAAACACAGTAAAATACACGCCAGTGGACGACAGAGGACGGACGAGTCCAAACCCTACTGTGGATATCGTAATTATTGTCATGTACAGGGCTTCCTTCAGGGAATACCCTTCGATGAGCATGTATCCTGTAATACCTGTGAGAATGATAGAAAAAAGTGCGGCGGCAGATATAACGATCCGCCGTCGTATTTTCCTTATTTCCATGTGTTAAGAAATATAACTTCCGTTTTCGACGTCCTGGTCTGGCGTGAGGAACACATAACGTCCGTCTGGGTCATTTGCCATAAGCACCATGCCTTGCGACTCGAGTCCCATCATCTTTCGGGGCTGCAAGTTGGCCAGGATAACGATTTTTTTACCCACAAGATCTTCTGGTTTGTACTGGTCTTTGATACCTGCGAGTATTGTGCGGGTGTCCAAGCCAGTGTCAACAGTGAGTTTGAGCAGTTTCTTGGACTTTGGAATATCCTGGGCTTCTTTGATAGTAGCTACACGTATATCCATCTTGGCAAAATCATCGTAAGTTATTTGCTCTTTGATGGGTTCGAGTTTTTTGTTCTCTTCCATGGTTTTATCTTTTTGTTTTAGTTTTTGCAATTGTTTTTCTATTTGTTCGTCGCTGATTTGCTCGAACAACAGCTGGGCTTTGCCAAGTTGATGTCCAGGGCTGAGCAGGTCAGTGCTGGCTATCTTGTCCCAGGCAATAGGCTGCTCCATGCCGAGCATACGACGGATTTTCTGTGCTGAGAAAGGCATAAAAGGCTCTATCAGCGTAGAGAGCGAAGCAATTATCTGATTACCAAGATATAGAATAGTTTTTACTCTGTCCTTGTCAGTTTTCCACAGCTTCCATGGTTCGGTCTCGGCTAAGTATTTATTACCTACTCGGGCAAAGC
>JALWCU010000195.1 GCA_027015275.1 Bacteroidales bacterium
ATACTCACACACTTGCATGCAGACCACAGCGGCGGAGCTGTTACAACTGACGTTAATGGAAATTACATTCCTACATTCCCGAATGCTAAATATTGGGTCTCACACCGTCAGTGGGAACATGCTCTCAACCCTAACCAGCGAGAAAAAGCAGCTTTCTTGCCTGAGAATTACATGCCACTTTATGAGCAGGACAGATTACATTTTGTCGAGCAGGACACAGAACTTTATCCCAACATTTTTCTAAAACATCATTTTGGCCATACTCCAGGACTTCTATCCGTACATATTAAGCTGGCAAACAGCTGGTTAATTTATACGAGTGATTTCATCCCCACAGCATATCATGTTTATGAGCCATATATCATGAGCTATGATATTTGCGCTGAGAAAACTTTGCAGGAAAAAGCAGAGTTCTTCGACTGGGTCGTTGGCGTAAAGCATTGCATTATCTTCAATCACGATCCGGTCAATGAATGTGGTATAATCTATCGCGATAAAAAAGGCCATCGGGTCAAGGAAACATTCACACTCGAGCATTACCTCCGTAAGCTTTGAGTGCAAGCCTTGCGTTGATTTTTTGGCCGTTACTGGCTATTTGCGGGCGCTTTAGGGAGCACCCGCAAATGACAAAAATATACCAGCAAGTTTTGTCTTTGTAAATCGTATCCAGGGAGTGTAGCCTATTCCCTAAGCGAGAAATCACAGCAACCGCTAAGCTCAAGATAAACAAAAGCTGTTATTGCCAGAGCATGGGATATTTTTCCGCTGGCTATTAAGTCTGGCACCTGCATCAATGGTACAAGCTCTGTTTCGATATACTCCGAAGGATCGAAATTTATATGCCCTTGAGGTACAACATTACGCGCCAGAACAAAGTGTATTTTATTTTTGAGAAAAGCTGGATTGGGATACGATGTCCCCAGTAATTCATATTGCCCATTAATGTATCCGGTTTCTTCTTCCAGTTCTCGCCGCGCTGTCTTGAGGGGATCATTTTCTCTGTCCATCACTCCGCCAGGAATTTCCAGGGTAATGCTGTCGCTGCCTGCACGGTATTGATTAATCAGTACAATCTCTCCTTGTGGTGTGATTGGAATTACATTTACCCAGTCATAAGTCTCAATGATAAAGAAGTTGTGTTCGGTCTTTTTCTCACCATGTAGAAGATGATACTTGTACATGTCAAACATTGGAGTATCGACGACCAGTGATTTGTCCAGTAATTTCCACTTTTTCATTTCTTTATTTTGACTTGATGATTGAATATGATAAAGTTATACCGTAAAAATTGTTTCTTTGGATTATTCTTATTGGGCTAAGAAAGCCATTTGTTATTTCTGTCCATGCGTTAAGCCCAAACCTGCCTCTTTGAAGCGAAAGTCCTATGAATGCGCCTGCTTCGTCTCTTATATAGCTGTTTTTCTGGTATGGTGAAATAAATCCTTCGAAACTGTGAACATAGCTCTGTGATAAAACAAAGCCATAGTCTTGTACATTATTCGATGCTTTGACAGGTACGTTATAGCTTCCTCCTGCAAAGATCGAAATTCTTGTCTTTGGACCGGTGAAGAAATTATACTTGCCACCAAGACGAATTTTCACAGAGGTCATATTCAGACTGCTATATGTGTATATAAGCTGCTTGTCTGGAACAAATTCTTTGACAGTCAGGGCTTTGGTGTAAAGATTATAATACCCCAGGCTATAGTAAAGCGAGAGATGATATCCTGTTTGCTTGAAATTTGTCTGGCCAAACACGCCAACAAAGTAGCTTGATGAAAACGCAAAATCTGGTTTGGTCAGATAATAAAACATATTTTCACTGCTCGTTATGTTTACTTTCTCAAAGAGTCCACCGCCAAATATGCCCATCTCAGAAGCACTAATTTGCTGTAGGTTAGCTCCGGTTGGCTCTTGAAATTTATAGTATCTGGTGAACAGGTATTTAAGGCTGTAATAGTTGTAGGCAATGTCTTTGAGCTTGTCGTCTATTCCAGGCCAGTCTGATAAGTATGATGCTAATTGGTATTTGTAGGTTTCGAAAATAATTGTTCTTTGATCTGTTGTAATACCAGTATTAACGTGGTAATTGTATCGGTTGACCAGACGACTAACCGTAGCATCTGTAACAGTATCACTCATGTAAATTTGCGGAGCTTCCAGTAGCTCGATTTTCCCAGCCTCAGATATGTAAAATAGTTCTTTGTTGTTGTAATATCCACGGTATAAGGGCTTTGGACCGTCAAACATTACCTGGAGAAAAATAGTATCCTTAGAGAAAAAATCGCTGTACTTTTTAACATGAGAAAATTGGTTATTACCTGACAGATCAACTTTGACAAATGCCTTGAAAAAGACTTTATTACCACTGACAAATTTTTTTACCTGGGAGAGAGGAATTACTTGTGGCTTTATCCTGAGAGTTTGTTTGTATTTGATATTATTGCCCAGAGATGTGATGTTTTTTGATTCTACCAGACCTGTCAGGCGTGTACCATCATTGAGAATGATGTAGCCTTGCTTGTAGCGTTGGCTAAACGCTTGTGTAACTGAAAATAACAGTAAACTAAACAGTAAAATCTTTAGTCTCATTATTTATGTTTTTTGTCAAAAGTATTAATTTTAATGAAACAAAAACACGACTTTGATAAATTTTAATTTTTTTATAACTTTAAAAATTTTTGAAGATTTTAGATAATTTTAAATTCCAAAACAAATTTATGCCATGTCAGAGATCCGAGAACAAATAAAGCAAGCTCTCTCGAGTCAGAGACAGTTTTTCAAGTCTGGCAAGACCCGGGATATTAAATTCCGTATTGAGCAGCTGGGACTATTGCGCAGGGCAGTAGAGCAAAATCAGGATAAAATATCACAGGCTCTGTACGAGGACTTGCATAAATCAGCCTTTGAGTCCTATGCTACAGAAATAGGTTTTGTGCTGGAGGAAATATCCCTGATGATTCACAATTTACGTCGGTGGGCAAGACCCAAGCGCCGTTCAACACCGCTGGTGGCTTTCAGCGGCAGAAGCTATATCATTAGTGAGCCTTATGGTAATGTACTGATTATTTCGCCGTGGAATTATCCTTTCCAATTGCTATTTGCTCCGCTTGCAGGAGCCATAGCAGCCGGCAATACTGTTGTGCTCAAGCCTTCGCCATATTCAGCGCACACTTCGCAGGTAATGGCCGAGATTATTCGCAAAACCTTTGACCCGCAGTTTGTTACAATCTTCGAAGGTCACAGGGATGTAAACCAGGCATTGCTCTCAGAGCCATTTGATTTTATCTTTTTCACAGGTAGCCCTAACACAGGGCGTGTTGTCATGAGTTACGCAGCAAAGAATGTAACGCCTGTTGTGCTCGAGCTTGGAGGTAAGAGCCCTACGATAGTTGATAGCGATGCAAATCTCAAGCTTGCGGTAAAGTCCATTGTCTTTGGCAAGCTCACGAATGCTGGTCAGACATGTATTGCACCAGATTATTTGTTTGTTCACAAGGCTGTTAAGGATGATTTGTTAAAGCTTATTGTCCAGTACATAGAGCAGTTTTATGGTAAAGACTTACGCCAGAGTGATTATTACCCACACATTATAAACACGCAGAATGTTGAGCGGCTGGCGCAATACCTGCAATGTGGCAAAGTCTATTATGGAGGTGATTTTGACGTGCAGGAGCGTTACTTCCAGCC
>JALWCU010000196.1 GCA_027015275.1 Bacteroidales bacterium
GATCAACTACTTATTTTCTAAAACGGGTCAGGAATTCCTTGGCCAAGTCCATATAGGCCAATGACCCCTTAGATTTTACGTCATAAAGTATAACTGGGAGACCGTGACTTGGTGCTTCTGAGAGCCTTACATTGCGTGGAATAACAGTTTGAAATACTACCTGGCCAAAATATTTTTTTACTTCCTCTGCTACCTGGTGGGAAAGATTATTTCTCTTATCGAACATAGTGAGCACCACACCGAATATGTTCAGGTCCGGATTTAATCTAGACTTAACCAAATTATAGGTCCTAACTAATTGGGCTATACCCTCTAATGCATAGTATTCGCACTGCATTGGTATAAGTAGACTGGATGCTGCACACAGACCATTAATAGTTAAAAGGCCAAGGGATGGGGGACAATCTATCAATATAAAATCATAATCCTTATATATTGTATTGATTAAGTCCTTTAAATAAAATTCCCTTCCAATCTTATCTACAAGTTCTATCTCTGCACCAACTAATTCTTGATTGGATGGTAAAACAAATAAATAAGGTAGTTTAGTGGTATATATATTCTTTTTAACACATTCAGGCTGAAACAAGGCAGTATATACAGAACTTCCATCTTTGACCACTATACCAATACCACTAGATGCATTGCCCTGTGGGTCCAAATCAATTAACAAGACCCTTTTTTCCAATGCAGCCAAGGATGCCGCCAAATTAATTGCCGTAGTGGTCTTGCCCACCCCCCCTTTTTGATTTGCAATAACAACTACATTTCTCATTTTTTAGCCATTTGTTAAACTATAAATAAAATTCCCTTTAATTCAATTTATATCATTATGTTCAAAGATAATACATGTCTAATCCAAAAAAGATAGATGTTTTTTATAAATCCCTAAACGATCTATGACAATAATTTTTTGCATCGTCCAATGCAGTTATAAGGCTGTAAAATTCCTGTTGGTCCTTGGACTTCACCGCACCAATGAGTTGTTTAGTTAGATGGGCAAAATCTTCTGCCTCAAAGGCCCAATCATCAGTGGCAAAATTCTGAAGCCTAGTAGCCAATCTTGTAAACTCTTTTACCACCTCCAAATCAGGCAAACCACCCTCTTCTACTGTATCCATTAAGTTTTTAAATAACCCATCCATCTTTGCCTTGAGTT
>JALWCU010000197.1 GCA_027015275.1 Bacteroidales bacterium
TTCAAGGCTTTTCTTGTAGTTTTCCAGCGCCTTGTCCAACTCCCCTTTGTTGTAAAAGACATTTCCAATGTTGCCAAGCTGATTTGCTTGTACACGCTTATATCCGGTTTCTTTTGCGATTTCAAGACTTTGCTGATAGTATTCCAAAGCCTTGTCCAACTCGCCTTTACTGTAGTAAACATTCCCAATACTGCCAAGCTGATTTGCCTGTACTCGTTTGTCTCCGGTTTCTTTTGCGATTTCAAGGCTGTTCTTGTAGTATTCCAGCGCTTTATCCAATTTGCCTTTATCGTAATAAACATTTCCGATGTTGCCAAGTAGACTTGGCTGTACTCTTTTGTCTCCGGTTTCTTTTGCGATTTCAAGACTTTTCTTGTAATATTCCAGCGCCTTGTCCTGCTCGCCTTTGTGTATGTAGACAGTGCCAATGTTGACAAGCTGATTTGCCTGACCTTGCTTGTCTCGGATTTCTTTAGCGATTTCAAGACTTTTCTTGTAGTATTCCAGCGCCTTTTCCAGCTCACCCTTTACTGAGTAAACATTCCCGATGTTGCCAGTAAAAGATGAGATGTAATATTTGTCTTTTTTCTTTTGTGCCAGATAAAGTCCCCAGAGATAATAATCCAAAGCCTGGTTATAATAGCCTAAATCTTTGCCAAGATTACCTAAATCTATGAGTTTGCTCATCAGCATCCGCTCGCTTTTGCCTTGCTCCAGAGCATCGCGAAGCTCCTGCTGAAGCTCACGAAAGCGCCGGTGGGGCACTGTGTCCTGTGGTACTGCTGTCAGATGCTCCAGCAAGGCTTTCTGGTCTGTAAACCTGTCGGTAAAATGCGAAACCTGAACCAGGTCATAAGCATTAAACATCATATAATCCAGGTCTGCAATGGATACAATTAATACCAGCTGCTTGTTCTCATACGCAATACCATCGCGCTTTATCAAGATAGAGCCAATTAGCTCCTTGTTTGGCTCGTTGCGGATAGGGAAAACGAAGACTTTTACTGCATCTTCCTGCCTGAAAAAGTTGTTTGTTATATCATCCGGTTCTTTGATTTGATATACTGAGACCTGCCGTTTTGTGTAAAATTCTTTTATCCACAAGGCAAAATTCATTGCAAGCTGCTGTGTATCAACCGCAATTATAGACAGGAAAGG
>JALWCU010000198.1 GCA_027015275.1 Bacteroidales bacterium
CATAAGTATATCAAAAATCGCGATATTTTTAAGTAGATTTAAATGATAAACATGATATAATACAACCCAGAGCATGAGGTTATAAGGACAAAGGCAAATAATTTAAAATTCACAATATAAAATGTCGCCAGACACAGCAAAAAATGGCCTCTACAGATTTACAATAGTCGACCTACCTAAGTTAAAACAAGTAACTTATCCACCAGTGTCTCGCGTTATAACCGAAATGTTGGACGAAGAGCCTTTAAACATAGATTGGACACAAATAGACGAAGAATCTCCTGCCGATACGATTTTAAACGCCGTAGTAGCATTACACGACCCTAATGGACTTCCGTTATATACATATGCAGCTAATCACTATCCAGAAGTAGAACCGTGGGAAATTGAACCTGAAGACTTAATATTATTAATTAGAAGACAACTC
Organism: Bacteroidales bacterium; assembly: GCA_027015275.1. GTDB lineage: Bacteria > Bacteroidota > Bacteroidia > Bacteroidales > S143-33 > S143-33. The sequence continues at coordinate 428 of JALWCU010000198.1, forward strand.
ATACTTTCAACTGTTTTGTCATACTACTCAAACCATAATCCGAACATTGTTGCAAATCTCGAGCAATATTTATCCCAATATAGAGAAACCTACACATTTCTTCAAGAGGATTTACCAACCAATGGAGGACAAATGATAAGTCGCGAAACAGCCCGACGTATAAATGTAGCTCTCCATCATAACTTAATGTTTCTTTTCTTAGGAGAAACACCAGAATTTCAAGATGACTTTTCAAGTGCATTACAAAGTTTATTTACTGAGATCATAGTTAAAATGCCCCGAAAGTACAGGACAACGGTTATAGAATTAATTGCAGGTTTAACTGAAGAACTAAAAGCATTAAAAAACACAGTCGCTCAATTCCCCGAAGCGTCAATTGCCTTACATCCAGAATCAGATGCAAGAGAGGGAATTGATTTTATCATAATACTACCAGATAAATTAATTACCGTTCAAATAAGCTCAAGAAACAATAGAAAATCTGCAGGCAAAGGTTTTTTGTTTATGAATAAGGCAGGAATAACAAAAATGAGAGTAACATCACATGTAGGAACCGCAGATAGTATTAAAGAACTTTCCGAGCACCAAATTGACTAACTAATTTCATAGGTTTGGCTTGAGCCCAAATAATATCATAAATCTGCTTCTGAAAATCTGCTAAAGCTTGATTATAAATCTCGACACAAAATATCGAATTAGGATCAAACTTCAAGTTATCATATTGTAAAATTGTAACAACATCGTTATAAATATAAACTTCTGTGTTTATTTTTAGTATATCAGGAGAAATATATCGATATTCACTGTATTTAGTTGTAAATTCGACAACTTGACTCCAATCGCTAATTTCTTTATCATTTGTTAAATCTCGAGAATAAATTTTACGCCTCAACCATTCTGATCGTAATTTTTCTGCAAATTTTTTATCAAGATAATCCGATAACCTAGACACTTCATAGACTCGGTATAAACCTTTTGCATGAACTAAGTTCCAATTAACCTGCTTTAATCCTTCAATTCCTCTATAATTTATGACCTTAGAAGACATATACTTCGCATCTTTTAAATAGGGAAGCTCTGCTAATAAACCGTCTAAACCTTTTTTGGCATTAAGATATTCCTCTTTTCTCTTATTTACAATTTCTTCTAAGCTTTTAAAGTCAAGAACCTCATACTTACTACCACTAGGTCTTACCATTTGATTAATGAGATTTAATTCCATCAATTCTTTTAATAGCCTATACACCTTATTCCGACCAAAGCCTGTTTTTCTTGAGAGTTGGACAACAGATAAACTTCCATTGTTATACAACGTTAAGAAGATTAATGCTTGATCATCATCTAGTCCAAGGAGTTGCAAATTTTGTTTCACATCCATTAATAAATCTTCTTGTAAGTTCATATTTAAGAATAGCACGATAATATGGGGAGAGCAAGCGTTTGTCTCACAAGCAAGACAACGATTAAACAAAGATTGTGGTTTTATTTAGAATCATTCGTTCAGTTTTTTATAAAAATTTATGCAAAAGATATTTTTAATAATTAGTACCATACTACCTTTAATTGGAACAATTACGTATATATACGAAATATTTCGATATAACATAAAGCCACATAGAATAACTCGCTTCATATTTGCAACATTAGCCTTATTAACAACAATAACACTGTATCAACAGCAATCCCAAACTGCAATTTGGCTTTCCATTGTAACTTTAATTCAAACAACAACGGTTGGAATTATCTCTATATTCAAAGGGGTAGGGGGTACAGATAAAGAATCAATAATAGCAGTAATCATCATGATTATAGGAGTTCTTTTATGGCATCTATCTCAAAATCCTTTAATTGGATTAATCTTCTTTTTATCGGCTGACTTTGCAGGCGTTTTCCCAACTATCATAAAATCTTATCACAACCCTTTTGAAGAAAGTTATATATATTGGGCAATAGATATTGTGGCCAGCTTACTTAACTTACTAGCAATGCCAAGAATTCAAACAAATGACCTAATATATTCGGCATACCTATTATTTGCAAATGCTATTGTAGTTATAATCGTACTTTTAAGACGAAAAAACTTTAACCATATTGCAAAATAAATCTAAGATATATATAATAAGCACATCAGGGCGGTTAGCTCAGCTGGTTAGAGCGTCACAATGACACTGTGGAGGTCACAGGTTCGACTCCTGTACCGCCCACCACATTTTCCTCAATTGTTTTTCAAAGTAAAATCTGTTAAACTGAATATACAATTAAATTCTTAATCAATTTACATGATAATAATAGGTTTGATCCTCTTAGCATTCGCTTTAATCCTCTTAATACCTGCATATATCCAATATAAAAAGACGAGAGCATTGCTTGAGACAGGAATTACAACAACAGCAACCATTATAGACATTCATAAATCTCAAGCAACATCTACAGATGCCGATGGATTTACAACAGCGACAGATACTTATGCTCCAGAAGTTGAGTTCAAAACTGAAACAGGAAAAACTGTCAGATATACCTCACAAATTTCCACAAGTAACAAAAATACGTGGAAAATAGGTGACACCGTTGAAATAGTATACGACCCAAACAATTTAAAAAATATAAAAATTAAAAAGACAATGCAACTTTATTTCCTTCCAATACTCCTCGGATTCTTTAGTTTGATTTTATTAATTATCGGTTTAGTATTTATACTAACAGCATAAAATCTATCCAATAATATACAACTCTTCGATAGCACGCGTAACTCCAGTATAAAGCCATCGCTTCCACACCTGATCATCCATTTTTTTAAACCGTTCTTCAAAAAGAATTACCCGTTTGGCTTGTGAACCTTGTGCTTTATGTACTGTTATTGCATAACCAAAGTCAAACAAATCTCCACCAATTGTCATTTTACGTTTATTAGTTTGATTAAAAGAGACTGTGGAGTTAAATTGAGCCTTCAAAATCAAACCACTAAACACAAACCCATCTTCCATTAAAATAGACGCATTATACCAAGTATCATCAACACTTTCGATAGATTGAATTGTCCCAGTCATACCATTGTAAACCCCTTTTTTATAATTATTCCGAAGGCAAATTACTTTATCCCCAACTTCAGGATAAGGTGACGTAAAATCAAGAATACTGCGAATGTGCTTATTTAGTCGAACCCTTGTATGATTATACCCACAAAGCAAAAGAGTTTCTTGGTTGTAACTCTCTAGCAGATCATTTATATCTTCAAGATGCTCTGCATCAAAT
>JALWCU010000199.1 GCA_027015275.1 Bacteroidales bacterium
AAAGGCATTGAACGTGTTAGTTACAAATGCGCTAGAAAAGATATAGCTTTCATTTCTTAACTTGGTATATCCTTGAACTGTGTTAAGTGGTATTTTTCATAAAAGGTTTCGTGCTTTAATTCTTCGTATTGAGACGATACACACAAACCCGGCAGAAAATTGGTTTTTGGCGATGAGAGAACGATTATAAAAAGGATGTGGCTAGCTTTAGAGGAGTACATTACTCAGTGACTTTGAAGAGGGAAGCTATAACAGAGCCAAGATTGTCCTGTGATTTGTTATCCCTCTGACAAATTTCTATGTTCTTGTTGCGTATGAACTTTCCTGAATTGGAATAGAAAGTTATTCTTTTAACCTGTCCACGAGTATGGAAAACATTTATTCGATTACCAGGTAACACTCGTCACGAAGAATCTGTCATTTGCAGCACTTGTTTAACACGCTTTCCGCAGAATGTGGTCTCTGAGTCAGTATTTCCGAAATTACCACACGTTAACCTGGCTAGGTGGTCACAGGGTCCGGGGTCGGTATCGTCAATATTTGACCCGAGTTTGCTAGTATCCATGATAGCAACCACGTCGAGGACGTGACCATGGACACGGGTTTGGCTCGTGTACGTGTTGATGGAGGCTGCATGACTGCAGACAGCTGATGAAGCGCTGTGCATCGCGATCATCTGCAACATCACGATGGAAGATCATGTCGCCGACGATAAGAATATCATTCTGGGTCATAGCTTATCTGAAAGTGGGCCACTCATCGTCAAGGAAGGCGCTATTCCGGAGTCCATTCGTCTTCGATGCCTGGTGGAAATGCTTCGCGGAACACAATCTAACACAAACATGACAAATATGCAGCGGTAGTCTAGCTAAAAGTCTATCAAGGTGTTATAAAATTTCAATATACAGAACGATATTTGTGATCTATGCCCATTGATACACACTTCTCCATGTTTGTGTTAATGCTAACCACACAAACAGAGCACAAACGTAAAAGGTTTCTGCTGCTGATTAGGAGCGGAACACTACACAACGGTCAGCTGTGTATAAATGACAGCTAGTACTGCTGCGAATCATTTGTTTGAAAATATGCTAGCCAGAGGGAACAAAGCGTTGGAAGACGATGGATTGAAGACCGGAAGAAGATCGTGG
>JALWCU010000200.1 GCA_027015275.1 Bacteroidales bacterium
AATTTATAATGCGGCAAAAAGAATGTTGAAATAATAAAGCTTTTGTGGTTTTTTTTTCTAACTTTACGCTTTGTTCATAAATTCTAACCTTATTTCTGCGAGAAAGATAGCAAGAAATGCCAAGCAGATCTGAGGTCTAACAAAAGAGATAGATAATAATCACCTGATTGAGGGTAAAAAATATTTATAATGGGAATTCTATTCCTTTGGTTAATCGCACTTTTGGTTTCGTTTTATTTACTGAACGAAGTTACAGACCGCTTTTTTGTTCCGTCGTTGGACAAGATTGCCCATAAATGGAAAATGTCTGATGATGCTGCCGGGGCTACCCTGATGGCTGCGGGCTCCAGTGCTCCTGAATTGTTTATTGCCATTATTGCCCTTATCTACGGAGGTGATAATCATGAAATAGGTGTGGGAACCATCGTGGGTTCCGCATTGTTCAACTTACTGGTAATAATTGGTATTGTCGGTCTTGTGCGCACTTCCAAGATTTCATGGAAACCCATGATTCGTGACCTTATTTTTTATGTAATCTCCATTGCACTATTATATTGGGCATATTCCAGCGGGATGATTACCATGCTGCACGTAAGTATATTCGTGCTTTTCTACATCATTTATGTGGTTGCCGTGGTTAATTGGAAAAAAATTCTACCTCATTCCGACGAGCCTGTAGATGAGGATGATGAGGATGATGAGGAGCCTTCATGGAAAAAGTATTTCCGCTTGTTGGATTATATTCTAGCCAAGTTCTTCATGAGCGAGAAACACTTTGTGGTTAATTTTATGATTTCCATTGTGATGATTGCTCTTTTGAGTTGGGTTTTGGTCGAAAGTGCAGTGGTGATTAGTGTTAGTCTGGGTGTTCCCAAGTATATCGTGGCTTTGACCGTTTTGGCCTTTGGTACTTCGGTGCCCGATATGATGTCATCAATTATCGTTGCAAAGCAGGGGCGCGGAGGAATGGCGATAAGTAATGCACTCGGGTCAAATGTATTTGACATCCTTATCGGCTTGGGACTGCCCTGGATGGTGCTAATTTTGATTCAGAACAAGGATATTTTTGTTCGCTCGCAAAACATCTCATTTCACATACTTGTGTTGTTGGGGAGCGTTGTGGGAACTCTCCTCTTGTTTATCCTCAA
>JALWCU010000201.1 GCA_027015275.1 Bacteroidales bacterium
CTCCCCAGCCGTGCAGTATCAAGACTCTCTTATTTGACATACTCTCTCACCTCTTTGTCTATTTCAAAAACCTCTTCTATCGAGTTTGGTACTCTGTGTGCGAATTTATCATAAGTCTCTAAAATCTTGCCGCACATCTGCCCAAAGCTGCAATCTCCTTTTTTGAATATCTTCATTGCCGCTTCATTTGCCGAATTTAGTACTGCACCTGATTTTGGATTTTTTAAAATTTCACTCTTCAGTCTCCATAAAAGATACCGTTGGGTATCTATCTCTTCAAAAGAGATATTTTGCATCTGTGTGGGTTCAACATTAGGCAGTATTTCATCATCAACAGTGTCAAGAATAGCAAAAGCTATCGGAAGCTTCATATCGACTCCGGCGATATGAGCTGTGGTGGAGCCGTCCTTAAACTCAATCAGTGCATGAATAATGGATTGTCTTTCGATAAAGGCATCTATATTATCAGTATCAAAAAGCCATTTTGCTTCCAGAAGTTCGAACAGTTTGTTCATCATTGACGCACTGTCTATTGTGATTTTGTCTCCCATAGACCAATTGGGGTGCTTGAGGGCATCTTCATACTTTGCACTATATATATCTTTGATATCCCAATCTCTAAATGCTCCGCCACTAGCGGTAATAATAAGTCTCTTTGGAGTTTTGTCATTGAGTAGATACCAGAGCCCAAAATGCTCTGAATCTATAGGTGTAATAGATGATGTATCTATAAAACCCCCCGCTACTACTAGAGACTCTTTGTTTGCCAGTGCTATTCTCTTGCCAAGCTTTTGGGCTTTGAGAGTGGGTATCAATCCGGCATATCCCACCATGCTGTTTACAATCAGTTCTGAAGATACTTCATCGAGCATATCCGATACGGCACTATCTCCCGAAAAAACGGCAGGATGATTTAGCTCTTTGGCGGCTTCTTTGTTTGCTACAGTTACAAATTTGGGCTGAAACTCATCTATCTGCTTCTGCAGTAGAGGAATATTGTTTCCGCCGACAGCCAGAGCTTCTACCTTTATGCCGAAACGGCGGCAAATGTTTAGCGTATTGACTCCTATCGAGCCGGTAGAGCCGAGAATGACGACACTCTCTGCCATCTTATACACCGCTCAATTTGAGTAGTGTATATAGAGC
>JALWCU010000202.1 GCA_027015275.1 Bacteroidales bacterium
GCACAGACCAAGGAAGCAAACATTAATGCTGGTCTGGCTGCTATGCGTCAGATTGTCAACTACTTTGAGAAAGGCGACACAAAATTCCAGGTGAACAAGTAATCAAGTCAAACAGTAAAAAAAAAAGCGGCCCTTTGGCCGCTTTTTTATTCAGTAATTTTCTCTCTTTCAGCCTGGTAAACTTCCTTTGTGTCGGCATTAGAAAGGAATGCCACGATGTAGCAGTGCTTAGCTACCCAAGCTGTGTCCAAGCTAAATGTATAAGTTTTTGTAATAATCTGATTGACATTTGTCTGTCCGCTGTAAACCGTCTCGCCCCAGGCAGGTGTAATAGATTTCCTGAGCACATTACGATGCACATAGTCGGGAATATCCTGTGGATAAGTGTAATAGTCTTTCTGAGCAGCTATGATGCTGTCTTCTACTATCCACACTGTCAGAGAAAATTTACCCTGCATTTGTTGCAAAAAGCTTATCTGCACAGTGGCTTTTCCTTGTCTTGTTTCGCTGTTGTAGAGACAATTAGCTTGTACATCTGCCAAGAGTGGCTCATTTACTTCCTTGTTAATTGCGTCAGCCCATGCCTCGGGGCTCAGAAGCAGCGTGCCATTGTATTTTGTCCGGTTTATCATTCCTCGTGGCAAACCTGCTGCATCCACACCAAAGTAATCATTATAAGTATTGCCAGCTGGTGTTCTAAAATCAGTATTGTACAGACCTGGCGATGGTGTGGCAAAATACCCAACATGGATACTCACCGGTACAATGTGATCACAGTATTGAGAAATAAGTGTCTGCAAGAGCTCATGCGCCCGTGGGCAATTCCCACATTTATGACCTGTATAATCTTCTACCAGCACCTTGCGTATAGGAACAGAAAGATTATCATGCCCACATTGATTAACTTGCTCTGTATAAGGTTTGTCCACTACGTCACATGCCCACAGCAGAGTCAATGCAGCCGTGAAAAGCAAGATTATAATTTTTTTCATTGCAAGTAATTTTTTAGAAAGTTGTAGAAAAATTGAACATCAAACCATTAGAAGCAGGCACATTGCGACACACACCACCAACGCAAACAATACCTTCACGCTGACGCCCATAGCCTATACTTAGACGTGTACCGCCACGAACGTAAGTAATAGCGCCAGTGTAATAATTCACTGGCTTTGAAGTGTGTGTATTTTGGTAATTATATTCTTCCATTACTGTGAAAAACCAATGTGGCGATACAGAATACTCGGCAAAGCCCATTATCCAATTGCCCAAGTCTTGATGCGATTGCAAAGTTTGCAGCTCTGCACGCAGCGCATGATGATGGTCGATTTTCCGCATTATGTCGGCGATTCCAATATTAGCATACACAGTGCCATAACCCACCATGCCCTGCACAAAGTCCTTGTTGTACACAAGATTAACATATTTAGCCTTGACTTTGAGGTGATATGAAATTTTTTTCTCAATCTTCATTGCTATTTCCTGATAAAAAACATCCTTGCCAACGGCGAAAAAACGGCTTCTATATCCAGTTCCGTCGAATACAGGTTTCTTGTCAATGTTGTTAATGCGGACAAAGTCAAAGACCAACAAAGTACCATAATGTCCACCAAGCAAGGTTTTTCGTCTTAAACGGTAGAAAATTTCTGTGCTCACTCCCATTTCATTAAGTGGCTGCACAGCATAGGGGTAAATATTCTCAAGCATATAAGCGTGCGTAGGAACTATTGTTGGTAATGAATTGATAAACAAGCTATTACCTGTGGCATTTCTATCCGAGCGAAAACTGAAGTTATCGTATCGATCCGCTGTAATAATCATGCCAAGGCCTTGGCGTGAATAGCTTATGCTCAGATAAGTAGCAGTGCCGCTCTTGTAAATGTAGAAATTATCTGCTGATGGATCATTAATCTTATAAGCAAATTCGCCGTCGAGGTTAAAGAAACCCCGATTGATGTTGATTCTACCAGCCATGGCAGCAACATTTTCTGGCAGACGATAGATTGGGTTGTCGTCCCGCTGAAACTTGCTGACAAAGCTACCGCCCACTGTCATATTTGTTTTCCAGTTTAGATGCAATGCTTGATTAAAATTAATTTCACCGTCCACACCGCGCACAATTCCATTGCCGTCGGTCCAGAAGTAGCGTTGCCGTCCGATAAGAGCTTTCAGATAAACGCCTTGAACAGGCTGAAGACGCAAACGTACACCATCAAAGGCATTATCATAGCCTAGTGCTCTATTTTCATAAGACCTTAGAACCAGTCCATTCCCGAATTGTTCATAGAAATTCCCAAGAGTTATCGATATAAACGTATCTGTGTAATCAATAAAACGGTTGGCTATTCCCTGGCCATTATAACGTTGGTCATAACCGAGCAGTGCATTTTGATATGCTTCGTATCTAAGCCCTGCTGTGAAGTTATTGTATCTAAGTGATATATATCCGTAAACATTAGCAGCTAATTTTTGTGGTGGCTGTTTTGCATCGATAGCGCTGTCTGGCGTATAGGACTGAGAGTTGATTTCAAAATCACCGTGGACAGCGAAATCTTGCTGTCCACGTGATAAAAAGTGCAAAAATGTAATAGCCACCAGTATGAAAATTATTTTTTTCATTTGGCTATTTTTTTAGTTGTTTTTCAAGCTTTTCTAAAGCTTCATACATTTGGTCTTCGTCTCCAGGTGCAAATCCTGAATGCTGCCAGACAATATGGCCGTCGGGGGCGATAAGGAATGAATGCGGCACATTAACTACGTTCATAGCATGTTTGAACTGGCCATCAGGGTCTAACAAGATTTCATAATTCCAACCACGAGCAGCAGCAAAAGGAGCTACACGGTTCATTGTGCGGGGCTCGTCCACCGATACTGCTATAAATTTAACGCCTGTTTCTTCCTGCCAATCTGGATAAAGGTCGTTTATTGTGTTAAGTTCCATGATACAAGGTTTACACCATGTCGCCCAAAAATCTATTATAACAGGGGTACTGTCCTTGAGCAGATCAGCAGTATTAACTGTCTTGCCATCAATGGTTTTAAGCATTACTTGAGGCAAGGTATTGTTCTGCTGTGCGTTGAGTAGCGTAGCTGACACGAATAAAAAGATAATTACAAGTAAATTTTTCATTGTCCGGCTATTTTTACTGTTTTACAAATTCCTTCGTATAAATATTGCCTTGATTATTTATTCGCAATATGTAAATTCCTGGATTTAAGCTACTAACATTCAATCTCAGATTACTACCATTTGTAAATGTTTTTTCGAGCACTACTCTACCCTGCGGATCAATAATCTCAAGATGTGATTCCAGTGGCAAATAAGATTTGCTTAAGCGAATAAATAGCATATTATCAACAGGATTTGGGTAAATGCTTACCACATCTTTGTCCTGAATGTTTTCTATGCCAGTGGCATCAGAAAAGTTCTTCTTATAAGTTACATAAACATCTTTAGTGTCATAGTTTTGCAGGAAGACAACGACCGAAGACTTATTGTAATCAATTTGAGAGTCATATTTACAGCTTAAGTCAGCGAACAGTGTATCATTCTGCTTCAGGGAATCCAATTCGTAGCCGTTTCCATCTGGGAGCATTTGTCTCATTACGTCTGGGAAATTTGTCTCACCGTTTGAACCAGGGGCAGATGCATATTTTTTATCTTCAACCCAGACAGTATATAATCTAACTGGCGTTGGGAAATCAGCCATCGGAATGATACGGATGTGGAAATGTAAGCTATCGCCTGCCCTTTGGTGCCATACGTTAATCTGAGCCAGACCATTATTACCGTATAATTTGTCAATCACTTGTTGTGTTACATCTTGCGGACTACCCTGTAAGTAACTGCCGTTAACAACCACAGTTGGCACGCCACTGATACCATAGTATTTAACTCTGATTTTTACAGGTGCAGGATTGTAATCATACATTGGATCTGTGCCAGGCCACCAGGTGTGATATGCTATATGAGCCACCTTGTCGTCATTATTTTGTATTAGTTTATTAAGCCTCGGATTTTGCTGTGCACAAGGTCCACAAGAAGCCTGTGTAAAGTGCTCTATAAGGACTAGATTATGTGCTCCTTGACTCCAGACAGAAAATTTTGTTTTCACAGTATCATTGTCATGATAGTTATCTTCGTTATCATCAAGCTTTGTATTTAGTGTAACGTAATGTATTCCATCTTTTGTAAAAGTCATTGAGCTGGTAGTAAGCGATACATAATCGCCTGGATTGAGCGTAGTATCTATCTGGTCGTAGTCAGATGTAAATTCAGAACTTCCTACAATGTTGTATTCTAATTTTATTTTGTTTATGGTGTTGTATCCAACGTTGAGAATATTGTATGTAAATTTCTGTGCCACATTATTTTTGATAAAGGTAGGGACTTGTGCTGAGACTAGCCACAGGTCATAAGGCTCTGCATTATAAACAAATATATTGTCAATATATAAAAAGTATTCATCAGTACTATTATTTCTCCAGGCTATACGTACATCTTTATTGGCATAATCACTTAGGCTTGCTGTGCGATATGTCCAAGTGGAGTTTTCATGGGCAATAGAGAAAACGACTTGATATTCAGAAAGGCTGTCTGGATGTGCAGTATCAGTTGTCACGAGTACTTGATAGCCATCTGGATAATTTGGATCAGGTGTCAATGCGCTCCATAGTACACTTGGGTGGTCGCCCAAATGTATTACAGGCGAAATCATCCAATCATCAGCTGTCTTATTACCATCGTCATACCATGATGTACTGGCAGCTACTCCGTTCTTAACCACCCAAGTATCATAGCCAGAAACGTGTGGTGTGAGATGATCATTATCAATCATTATCATGTCCTCATTGTAATTATTAAAATTTTGTTTATAAATAATATTGGGGACCTGAGCCTGAGAAAGGCTCCAAACCAGCATGAATACAATAAATAAAGTTTTTTTCATAGGTTTGTTTTTAAAATTTTTGATAAAGTTAGTTTTTAAATTCTGGGAAAAAAATGATATTTGAAAAAATCTAAAATACGACATAATATGAAACACTTTTTACTTTTCGGTGTCTTTCTGCTATTTTTTATAACTACACAAGCACAAGATATTCAGATACTTAGTCCGCAAGACGGCAACCAAATAACTGATACTATAAAAGTTACTGGGTCACCCAATAGCGACTATTCAGTAAACCTGTGGGTTTACAATGCTTCAGCTCATGATCTTGATATTAAGGCAGAGTTAGATGTATTCGAGCAGGCTAAAAATTGTTCTTATGCCTATTGCTGGGACAATTGTTATGGAAACGTCCGTTCGGGGCATGTATCTGGGGCACTTACTCTGGCAGCAGGTGATACAAATAAAACAGCATTGCGTCTGGACTATGATCCGCAAGGTTACGAAGGCTATTCGTTGTTTGGATTAGAACTTTTTGCCGATAGCACACAGGATACAGCAACAGTATATGTTAGCTTTCAAATCAAAGCTGGCACACCAGTCATTGACCAGACACAAAACATTGATATTTACCCCAATCCGGCAAAGTCCGTACTCATTATTCATCGCAACGACACTTATAATGCTCATGTCCAATTGGTTAATCTATTGGGAAAGACCGTTTTGTTCAAGAAGTTCATAGGTAATGAACTAAAAATAGATGTCAGCAAATTTGAACCTGGCATTTATATCTTAATTCTCAGAGGACAGAGTAAAACAATGTTACTAAGAAAAGTAATAATAAACCGCTAAGAAGAAACAAATGGAAAATGTTTTTGACAGTAAATTTGTAATTAATTTTTATGATTTGTCGCAGTATAACGAAGCCACTCCCATGACCATGCTACGCCTCTTGCAGGAGACAGCGGGAGATCATCATTTCCCTATTGGTGAAAATATTATTGACCTGTATCGCAAGAATTTAGGTTGGGTATTATTGTCAGGTGTCATGCAGTTTGATCGTTATCCTCGTTACAAGGAAAAGATCACTATTCGCACATGGCTTAGCTTGTATAAATCCATAAGAGGCGTACGAGAGAATCTTGTTCTCGACGAACAAGGTAATATCATTGGGCGTGCAAAGGGTCTGTGGCTTTTCTTTGATGTCGAAAAACGCCGTCCAGCACCTATACCAGAAAAATTTAAGCAAGGCTGGGGTCTCAATCCCGAGTCATCCATAGATTTCAATATGAATCTGTCTATTCCTGAGCTTAATGACGGCGAAATTATGGATGTTATTAAAGTCAAAAAATTTGACATTGATGCTAATAAACATGTTAATAACCTTCGATATTTCCAATGGCTTATAGAAGTTATTCCAGACAAAATATGGAAAGAAAACTTCCTGTACCAAATACAAGGCAAATTTTTGCATGAGGCAAATTATGGTGATCAGCTGCTTATTTATACAAAAATTGTGAAGATGAATAAAGAATATCTACACACGGTATTTGACATGACCACAAATAAGGTATGTGTAACGGCACGCACCATCTGGAAACCGCGTGAGGAATAAGGCTGTAATTATTTGAGGCTGTCAGCAAAAGCGCCAATTATTTTATTGATATAATCAAATAAAGAAAAGATTTTATTAATAAATTTATTAGTTTTCAGATAGCCTCAACCTTTTTTTTGCAAGATGGGTAACTTCTTTTTCTTACTTTAATATCTTGGAAATAAATCAAATCAATCAATATCATTTGAGAAAGTGAGAATGAAGCATATTTTGCTAACATTTTGTTTGATAGTTAGTTTTGTTAAGGTCGATTCCCAGTCTTCGGACCGCTTGTGGACTGCTCTAAATGACACTAACCTATCCGAAGAGGCTTTAAATTTAGCTTTGGCTGGTAAGCACAAAATACAACCGGACAATGATAGTATTCTGACAATCATAGATTTTACATTGCCTTCTACACAAAAACGACTATGGATAATCCATACAAAAAAACAGACTATCTTGCTAAAAACCTTTGTGGCACATGGAAAAAATACTGGTGAGAACTGTGCACAGCACTTTAGTAATACCCCGAACACTCTCATGTCGTCTCCAGGCTTTTATCTTACTGGCAAGACCTATTATGGCAAGCATGGCTACTCCCTTTATCTACACGGATTAGAGCCAGGAATCAATGACAATGCGATGAAACGGTGCATTGTCATACACGGCGCATGGTATGTCAGCAAGCAGTTTATTAAAAAATATGGACGCTTGGGAAGAAGCTATGGCTGCCCTGCTGTTCCAGAAAAACTGTCCGGACAAATCATTGATTTAATTAAAAATGGCTCTTTGCTTTTTATTTACACAGATGATAGCTCATATTTGTCAAAGTCAGAGATAATTAAGCAGATTACAGCCGAGCATAATCATTAGGATAAAATAATAATTGCTGTACTTTTCACTCTTTTGTTTTTGTCAAAGTTGAATATTTGTTCAGAATATCATATCCCATTCTCAGATATAACTCAACATCAGGTGGCAAGCGATAAACATCGAGCTGGTTTGGCAGCCGGCCATTACGCACAACAACGGCATTCTGATCAGGCAAGATAAAAATGTACTGACCATAGGTACCAGCAAAGTAATATGCTTTGAATTTCTTTTTTGGATATTTCCACAGACCTAAGCTATAAAAATCATTTTTTCTAAACAATTTGTACCTAATCCGCGAATCTGGCCTCATCATTTCGTCGATATACCACGAGGGTACTATCTGATGCCCATTGAAATAGCCATCATGAAGCACTAGCAGACCGAGCAGTGCAAAGTCATAAGGTGAAGCATAGAAGCAACAAAATGCTCTAATTATGCCGCTTGTTGTGTCTGCACCCCAGTAAACAGAATAATTACCGCCTAATGGTTGCCATAAGTATTTTTGTGCAAAGTCAGTGAGTTTCATTCCAGAAGCTCGCTCTATAATCATACCCAGCAACACGAAATTACCGCACTGATATTTCCATTTTTTGCCAGGTGTATTGACCACGTGGGTTTTCATTATCAGGCTATCCAGAGGGTAGCCGTAATAAGCCTTTACAACATCTGATGTAGGGTTTTCAAAATTTTCAGACCAATTAAGCCCAGAAGCCATTGATGCCAAATCACGAATAGTCAGCAAGCTATCCATGCCCTCTTTGAATTGCGGAAGATACTGGTAAACCTTGTCGTCCAGTCCTTTGATATAACCTTTGTCAATAGCAATACCAACGAGCAGACTGGTGATTGTCTTAGCCATTGAAAAAGAATTGACCTTTGACTTGCGCTCAAAGCCTGGAAGATAGTTTTCATAAATGAGCGAGTCATCTTTTACAACAAGGAACGAAACTGTACCAAGGCCTTTTGCTGCATCATGATAAATTGGTGCAGGTGAAATTTTGTTATAAAATTTGGATAATGGAATCTCGTAAGGATTAGATGATGAGTCAAATTCGTAATATCCAAAGCATTTATAATCATCTACTTTGGGTAAACCACACTTTAGAAAATTTTTCAGATGAACTTCTTGTGCTAATGATAGTTTTGGCATAAGCATTATAAATATTAAGATTAATAAATCAGACCCCTTGAATCGCATATTTCACTATTTTGATAAATTATCCCATTGCACCAATTATACCCAATTTTGCTTGACCATCCTTGCTGTATTTTTTCATGAACAAGTCAA
Organism: Bacteroidales bacterium; assembly: GCA_027015275.1. Lineage (GTDB taxonomy): Bacteria > Bacteroidota > Bacteroidia > Bacteroidales > S143-33 > S143-33. The sequence goes on from JALWCU010000202.1 coordinate 8,645, forward strand.
CTATGATTGTGTGATCATAGCCTTCGACTCTGAAGATAAGATGTTTCTCTCCCTGTTCATCACCAGGCTTGATTTTTATTAGTTCTATTGTCCTGACATTGCGCAGCTTAAGGCAAACAAATTTTTGGGTCTGCGTGTCTTTGCCGCAGAAAAATGAATTAAATAAAGCTCGTGCATCGCCTCCATATATTTCGTTTAGCTCCTGATCCACATATACTGGATGTAGCAATGCTTTCAGGTCCTTGACCTTGTGCTTTACTGCTGCATTCTCAAATGCGCTTATAAACTGTTTTTCGTTGCTTGTAAGAGTCAAATTTTCGAGATTTGGATCTTTGTAAACTGCGCAACTACTGAGAAAAAGTAAAAAAATTACTGTAAACTTTATAGCTTTCATAAGTGCTAATTTTAATTGGCCAATCAAACATAACAATTTTAACCTGAAAAACAATTCACTATTATTATAAAAATATTCAAAAACCATTATCAGGGCTAAGTGTTTTAGTTTTGGTATATTAGAAAAAATCTTATTTTTGAGCTGTCCATTCTCCATAGTTTGGACTTATTTGCAATTACTTGATATTAAACATTTTACAAAACAAATTTAAAACCTATAGAATATGGCAAATGTAAAACCTTTCCGCGGACTGAGACCCCCAAAGGAACTCGCAAACAAGGTAGCATGTCTTCCTTATGACGTTATGAATACTGACGAAGCCCGCAATATGGCTCAGGGTAATCCTTATTCTTTGTTACATATTACGCGTGCAGAGATAGATTTGCCGCAGGGAACTGACGAGCATTCAGAACTAGTTTATGAAAAATCACGCGAAAATTTCCGCAAGTTTATAGAAAACAAATGGTTGATTCAAGACAGCGAGCCCCACTTTTATATCTATGCTCAGACCATGGACGGACGCACGCAATACGGCATTGTAGGCGGTGCACATTACATGGATTATTATCAAGGAAAAATAAAAAAACATGAGCTTACTCGTCCGGATAAAGAACGAGACCGTACTGTTCACATCCTGACAAATAATGCGCAGCTTGAGCCAGTTTTCCTGGCATTTCGCGACGTTCCAGAGCTTACAGAGCTCATGATGGACTGGGTCAACAATCACGAGGCAGAATATGACTTTGTTGCCGAAGATGGCATTGGACACCATTTCTGGGTAGTAACAGACGCTCAAGTAAACAAAAGAATCGAAGAGCTTTTTGCAACCAAAGTTCCTTACACATATATTGCCGACGGGCATCACCGTACAGCGGCTGCTGCACTTGTTGCCAAAGAAAAAGCCGAGCAAAATCCTAACCACACAGGACAGGAAGAATACTGCTATATAATGGCTGTGCATTTCCCGCACAACCAACTTAAAATAATGGATTACAACCGTGTGCTAAAAGACCTGAATGGACACACACCAGAGGAAATTCTCTCTCTTCTCTCAGAGCACTTTGAAATAGAAGAACAGCCACAGCAGTATAAACCAGAGGAACGTCATACTTTTGCCATGTATCTCGGAGGCAAATGGTATAAGCTTACTGCCAAGGCGCATACCTTTAATGACGATGATCCTATAGACGGGCTGGACGTAACGGTATTGACCAAATTCGTACTTCAACCAATCTTTGGCATCGAAGACCTGCGTCGTTCCAAGCGCATTGACTTTGTAGGCGGCATACGAGGACTTGGAGAGCTGGAGCGACGTGTGAATAGCGGTGAGATGGCTGCTGCTTTTGCTCTTTATCCAGTGTCCATGGAAGAGCTCATGCGAATAGCCGATACAAACAATATCATGCCACCCAAAACCACGTGGTTTGAACCAAAACTACGTAGCGGACTTGCTATTCATCGCATTGACGACTAAATAACCTGGCTTATCTACACACAAAAGGCGGCACCATTATTAAAATTTATAATATTGTGCCGCCTTTTTTTATTTTTGAGCTCATAGGCATAGGACATCGCTAAATATCCAGGCCTCCGCAAACATTGATGACTTGGCCTGTTATGTAAGAAGCCATGTCAGAGGCAAGAAACAAGGCTACATTTGCTACATCATCTACGCTACCAATGCGGCGCAAAGGTATAGACTCTTTCCAGTCACTCAAAACTTTTTCTGGCAAAGCCCTGGTCATGTCAGTTTCAATAAAGCCAGGTGCTATTGCATTAGAGCGGATATTTCTGGCACCCAGCTCCTTGGCAACAGATTTTGTAAAACCAATGATTCCAGCTTTAGAGGCTGCATAATTTGCCTGTCCTGCATTTCCACCCAGACCCACTACAGAACTCATGTTAATAATCACGCCGTTACGCTGCCGTATCATTTGTGGAACTACTGCCTTTGTCATGTTGAAAATAGACTTGAGATTAACGCGAATCACTTCGTCCCAGTCTTTTTCGCTCATTCTGAGCAAGAGCATGTCACGCGTTATTCCAGCGTTATTAACTAGTATATCAACTCTGCCAAATTCCTCGATTATTTGCTTACCAACTTGTTGACATCTTTCAAAATTACTTACATCCAATTGATAAGCAATGACTTTGCCGTTATATTTCTGTAGCTCTTGTGCTACATCGAAGACTTTTTCGGAACGGCTAATTATTGCAAGGCTGGCATTGTTCTGCGCAAATTTTTCGGCAATTGCCCTACCAATGCCCCTTGTCGTGCCTGTAATAACAGCTACTTTACCTTCTAACATAATGTTGTTTTTAGTGTTTTTAGGTCATTTAGGCATTATTCCCATACACGAGAAAATACAATGCCCCAAAGATAGGAAAAGTCCAGAACAAAAGTGTATGCTCTATGAATACGCCTATTATTGCAATGATTATCAAGACCAAAGAAGAGATACGCGTCAAGGA
>JALWCU010000203.1 GCA_027015275.1 Bacteroidales bacterium
ATGTTACAGAAATCATTCTGTGGGTCTATGATTAAAAGCAGATTGGACATGGCTATTGTGTTTTAGAAGAATTTTATTCCCAGAAGAGGTAAGTATTTCTCAGTCAGCCCAGGACTGATGAAGATACCATAGCCAACTATAACAAAAGTGAGCAGATTGCCCAGCACAGCTATTAGGATAAGCTTCCAGTTACGTATTTCGCGCTTGTAGAAATAAGCAATATAAAATCCGCCTTCTACGATGATGGACAAAACCAACATTCCCAGAAACCACCAGACATTAGAAGTAAAGCTGTCTGTAAAAGTAACATACAATCCCAGAAAAGCTGTCAGAGCATTAGCAATTGACACACTAATCAGTGAGCCAATAAATTTTATTCCATTACGCTTTGCCATGAGCCAAAAAATAAGCACTTCGAAAGCATAGCCTATTATCAAATATGGCAAAGAGATTAGTGTAAAAGGCGTTGGTACTGGGTATCTTAGCATGATTCTTTCGTTTTAAGGTTCTTTTGGTAAAAGTAAAAAATTACAAAAACATATAAAAATCTTTATCACACTACAAAAATACTTGAATTTGTGTAATTTTGCACAGTTATCAAAATTCCTTGGCGTAATGACACACAGACACAATCTTATCCTTATCTCGGGCATTCTATGGTCTATGGCAGGTATTATGCTTATTGTTATTTTTTTGCGTTGGATACATCTATTAACAAACAAACAGCTGCTATGGGCGCTGGTAATAGGTATTCCCATCGGCATCCTCAAGGGTTGGCTGTTTAATAAATTGTCCAAGAAAAATATATATCGCATTAATTTGTTGCCTGTCAAGGTAGAATGGTGGAAATTCCAGAAACTAAGTAGCTATATTCTTATCCTTCTGATGATGGCTACAGGCATTACATTGCGTACATCCGGAATAATAGCAAAGAAGTATCTGGCGCCGGTTTATCTGGGTATAGGATTAGCTTTATTTATCTCATCCATAGTTTATTACACTACTTATTTCAAGCACAAAAAGCTTCGGTTAGCGACAGAGTTGGATTAATCTCACAGAGCAATTATGTATAATATCAAATCTTTGACCAAGGGCCAGCGTACATTTGTAAATAAGCTTCGCAAGAGGGTAGGCAAGACAATTTACCAACAGCGTCTTATAAATGATGGCGACTGCGTTTTAGTGGGAGTTTCGGGTGGTAAGGATTCCATGGCTCTGGTCGATATTCTCTCGTCCCTGCGCAAGGCTTTTCCATTCAAATATGAGATTAAGGTAGCACACATCGTTGTAAGGCAGTTGCCGCAATTGGCTGATTCCGAGAAGATTCAGGCTCTTTGCGATTTCCACGGCGCAGAGTTTCATCGAGTAGAGGTGGACATTGATTTTGACCGTGATCCCTCACTATCGCCTTGTTTTAAGTGTTCATGGGGTAGGCGTTCTCGTCTTTTTCGTCTCACCGAGGAGCTGGGTTGCAATAAGCTTGCTTTTGGTCATCATTTGGATGATGCCAATGAAACGCTTTTTATGAATATCTTGTTCAATGGTGAGATAAGCTCTCTGCCTTTTAGCGTTGAGATGTTCGGTGGTAAATTTCATCTTATTCGGCCTATGCTCGAGGTAGAGGACAAAGATATAGCATATTATGCCAGTGTGCTTGATCTGAAAGCAGAGACGCGTATTTGTCCAAATACCAGGACCAACAGACGAGACATGGTCCGCAATTTTTTGAAAGAATTTTACAAGATTCACCCAGGGATAAAGAGAAATGTGTTCCGCTCTCCTCAGAAAATTATAGACAAGTATCTTCCCTTGCCATTGCAAGACACTGATAAAGAGAATATTGATAAATAATAGTTGTCTTTTTATTTGTCTTTGTCTCTTTGAGTGGTTTTTAATAATTTTATCAGAAATTTTAAAATTTCTGTTTATGGGATACACATTTGTCGAAAAGATTCTTGGTGCAAAGGCGGGCACGATTGTTTTCAAGGAGCCTGACCTTGTGCTTACACATGATAATACAGCCTCTATCCGCAAGACCTTTGAAAAGATGGGGGGCAAAAAAGTCTATGACCCGGATCGCCTGGTTGTTGTGTTAGACCATAATTCACCACCTACAAACTCCAAGGTTGCTACAGACCATGACAGCGTCAGACAGTTTGTCAAAGAGCAAGGTATAAAGCGCTTTCATGATGAAGGCGAAGGAATATGTCATCAGCTCATGGCCAAGCATGTTAGACCTGGCATGATTGTATTGGGCAGCGATAGTCATACTTGTACGGCTGGTGCTTTTAATGCTCTGGCAGCTGGCATTGACCGGACAGAGGCAGCAGGTATATGGCGCCGTGGCGAGACCTGGCTACGTGTACCTGAGACAATAAAAATTGTGCTTCACGGTCACTTGCCCAAAGGTGTATTTGCCAAGGACCTTATCCTGTGGATAGCTGGCATGATTGGTTCGGCCGGCGCAAGCTACATGTCAATAGAATTTCACGGCGACGGTGTCTCAACGCTTTCCATTAGCGACCGTATGACAATAGCCAACATGGCTTCGGAGCTGGGCGCTAAAAACGCAGTTTTCCCGCCAGATGAGATTTTGGCAGAATATTATAATACAACCGTTGAGCAGCTGAACGGTGTGTGGGCAGATGCCGATGCCCAGTATGCACGTGAGATAGAGATTAATCTGAGCGAGCTTTACCCAGTCGTGGCAGCACCACATCATGTTGACAATATAAAAGCACTGAGAGAAGTCTTAGACACACCTGTTCAAGAGGCTTTTGTCGGCACATGTACCAATGGTCGTATCGAAGACCTGCGCGAAGCAGACCTGATTATGCGTGGAAAGCAAATACACGAAGGCGTTGAAATGATTGTAACACCTGCTTCACGTGAGATTTATTTGCAAGCAATTACCGAAGGCATAATAACTAATTTCCTTAGCGCTGGTGCTAATGTGCTTACTGCTTCCTGTGGTCCGTGCTTGGGAACAGGCCAAGGCATACCTGCCGATGGATGGACTGTTATTTCCACAGCAAATCGCAATTTCCTCGGACGTATGGGAAATAAGAATGCTAGTATTTTTCTCGCTTCGCCTGCTACTGTTGCCTATTCTGCACTAAAAGGCAAAATATCAGACCCGAGGGAAGTTCTTGATCCTGATTTTAAACCAAAACAAGAACATTATCCTTACAAGCAGAAGCAAAGTGAAACACTGACAATCCCCGAGGGCGAGTTGCGTAGAATAAACGGAGTGTGGAACTACAAGGATGTGGACAATCTAAATACAGATCAGATGTTTGCCGGCAACCTAACTTATCAAGTGCTGAGTTCTGATCCAGAGGCAATTATACCACATCTCTTTGCTGGCTTTGACCCCAATTTCAGCAAGAATGCACAGAAAGGAGACATCATAATCGCAGGGTATAACTTTGGTTCGGGTAGCTCACGTGAACATCCTGCTGTGGGACTGGCATATCTCGGCATTAATGCTGTGATTGTCAAGTCTGTAAACAGGATTTTCTTCCGCTCATCCATTAACCAGGGATTGCCAATAATTGTGCATCCTGAGGCTGTGGAAGCATATAATGCAGGCGATAAGGTCAGCGTGGACTTTGAGAATGGCAAGATTACAGTAGCAGATAAAGTATTTACTTTTCATCCTCTGCCAGACAAGCTCATGGAAATAATAAGAGCACGCGGTCTTGTCAACTGGATAAAGACTACGGCATAAACATTTGACGGCGTTTGGATATTGATTTATCCGATAATAAACGAACTTGTCCAAACGCCGTACTTTTTTGATACCTGCCTTATATTTATGCAGAACTTGTGTGAACTTAATTAAATTCGTGGCTACAGGAGAATATGGACTGGTTGACTGATATAACATATCTCAAGGGTGTGGGACCAAAGCGAGCAGAGCTACTAAACAAGGAGATAGATGTTTTTACTATCAAGGACTTGCTGTATTATTTTCCATATAAATATGTGGACCGTAGCAAGTTTTATACTGTCCGTGATTTGACAACAGAGCTGGCTTATGTGCAGATGAAAGGCAAGATTATAAAAATAGAAGAACATGGACAGGGTAGAAGCAAACGTCTGGTAGCCAAGTTCTTTGACGGTGTTGGAACTATTGATCTGGTGTGGTTTCAAGGTATTAAGTGGATAAAGAATAATCTGAAAATTGGTCAAGAATACATAGTCTTTGGTAAACCGAATTTTTTCAGAAATGGCACAATCTCTATCCCACATCCTGAGCTTGAAACAGTCGAAAAATACGAAGCACGTACAGTCAGAGGAAGTTTTCAGCCGTATTATTCTACCACTGAAAGATTGCGAAAGAGTTTTATTTCGTCCCGTACTATTAGCGAGCTGGTGTCAAAGGCTTTGGAAATAGTGGATAATATTCCGGACTTTATGCCAGATTACTTAATTGAACGCATAGGGTTCTTACCTTTGAGCGAAGCAATAAAAAATATCCATTTTCCCCAGAACCCACACAAATTGCAACTTGCAGAGTTCCGTCTCAAATTTGATGAGTTTTTCATTAATCAATTGTCGCTGATAAAGCAGAAAAGACTAAGAACCGAGAAGACAGCTGGTTATGTATTCGAGCATGTAGGCGAATATTTCAACCGTTTTTATAATGAAAAGCTAAGTTTTGAATTGACTAACGCACAAAAACGTGTGCTTAAGGAAATACGCCGTGATTTTAAGTCAGGGCATCAGGCTAACCGGCTTCTTCAGGGCGATGTAGGTAGCGGCAAAACTATAGTTGCTTTGATGAGCATGCTTATTGCACTCGACAATGATTTTCAGGCATGTCTAATGGCGCCCACCGAGATTTTGGCCCAGCAACATTATAAAAACTTTATAGAACTACTTGATGGATTGGATATTAACGTGAAGCTCCTGACTGGCTCTACCAAGACCAGAGAGCGAAAAATTATCCATCATCAGCTCCTTACTGGCGAACTGCAAATACTTGTGGGCACGCATGCCTTGATAGAAGACACTGTACAATTCAAGCGGCTGGGACTGGCTATCATAGATGAGCAGCATCGTTTTGGTGTGGCTCAGAGAGCTAAGCTCTGGCAGAAGGGGAAGATTCCCCCTCATGTCATTGTCATGACGGCCACACCAATACCTCGCACGCTTTCTATGACGCTATACGGAGATCTGGATGTATCGGTTATTGACGAGATGCCGCCTGGCAGAAAGCCGATTAAAACAATCCATGTCAGAGAATCTGGCAGGCGTAGGCTTTACAATTTTATTCACAGGGAAATAGCCAAAGGACGGCAAGTTTACATTGTGTATCCGCTTATCAAAGAGTCAGAAAAACTTGATTACAAAAATCTGGAACAAGGCTATGAGCATATCCTCGCCGAATTTCCACCGCCAAAATATCGTGTGGGCATGCTTCACGGTCAGATGAAGCCAGAGGATAAGGACCTGGAAATGGCACGCTTTGCCCGTGGAGAGACACAGATTCTTGTTGCTACGACAGTGATAGAAGTGGGTGTTAACGTGCCAAACGCAACGGTTATGGTCATTGAGAGCGCCGAACGTTTTGGGCTGTCGCAGCTACATCAGCTACGTGGTCGTGTGGGCCGTGGGGGCGAGCAGTCTTATTGTATCCTGGTTACAAAAGATAAACTTAGCTCTGACGCACGAAAGCGTATTGACACTATGGTCAGCACTACTGACGGGTTTAAAATAGCTGAGATGGACTTACATCTGCGTGGTCCGGGTGATATTTTCGGCACAGCACAAAGTGGATTTCCATTTCATTTTCGCATAGCAAACCTGTCTAAGGATGGGAAAATTTTGCAGCTGGCGCGTAATATAGCCGAAGAACTCCTGCAACAGGACCCAGAGCTGGTGCTTGAGCAGCACCAACTGCTCAGACGTGAAGTTGACCGAGAGATTAAGCGTAGCCCATGGGGGCTAATTAGCTGATATTCATAATAGTATTTTCTGATATGGGACCTGCATTTGGCAAGATAGTGTTCAAAAATTAGTTGCAGTTGTTTTTCTGATTCACAGTTCTTTGTGAAAATATTTTTTTAAAATAAACCTGTAAATATTGATGAAGATAAGAAACATTAAAAAAGCAATTGTTTGAGCCAATAAAATTGAGAGGTTTACTTCTTTTACGAATCTAAGCAAGTATCTTTCTAAGAAAAATAAAGTTGGATAATATACACTAACCGTCAGAAGAATGGCTGCCATGGAATATAATACAATGTCTTTAGAGAAATTAGTAACAGAGAAATTATCTTTTTTTTTCTGATGAAAAATTCGCATTGGCAAATAAAAGAGTGCGGAACCTAAAATAGCTCCCAAAACGACTAAAAAGGAGATTTGCGATTTGTTTAGATTTATGTGTTTAATAACAAGCCCCATAGTTTGAGCTCCCAGAAAAGCGCCAAGTTCTCCACTAAGAATTTCTTTATTGAAATTGATGAAACTTTTAGAAATATGCATGATTAGTCAAAATATTTCATTTTCGTTTTACCGTGGACAAACTTTTTCCCAAAAATAAAAGCTGTCAAAAAATAAGGAACACCTGATTTGAAAAATCCTTTTTGTTTATATCTTCTTGGAGAGATTAATACTTTTTTTACGGTTCTCAATATTCCAAATTTGAAACCAGCATTTTTTGCGTCCATTGCATATTTTGAATCTTCACCATATTCTAACGGTTTGAACCCTCTGATTTTTTTATGTACTTCGGGTTTGGCAAACATACATACCTGAAACATGGGTCTGTGCGATTTTTCCAATGCTTTCATTACTATATTTGCAGTACTATAAATAATTCGAAATTTGATATTCTTAGAAATCTGTATCTCGCCTTTAACTATATCGTAGGGTATTTGCAGTGTCCCAGCTAAATCAAGATTCCTTGTATAAAATTCATCTATTGCTTTTTCCAAGAAATGTTTATCAGGTAAGATAATATCTGCATCGATAAAAATCAATAAATCTACATTTAGCTCCATAGCCTTTTTTGCCCCGTTGTTTCGTCCGGTAAAAGGCATTCCTCCTTCAACAACAATAGCATTTTTTTTCTCAGCAATTTCTCGTGTTCTGTCCATTGAATTAGCATCAGAGACGATAATAATATAGTTTCTATACGTCTGATTTTCAATAGATTCAATTAGATGCGGCAAATATTCTTCTTCGTTTTTCGTCGGAATTATTATTGCTACCTTCTTGTCTTGCATAAAGATATTTTATAATTGTTGCAAATATAAATTATTAACCGTTGTTTCCAAAGTTTTGGCAAAAAGGTACTTATTCAAATATGGGGTCAATCCTTGATATAGAGCAATAAAACAAACTGGTATAAGGATGTCCTATTTGGTGGGTTCAGGATTGGCTATTTCTTGGTAAATAAAAGTTTACGGAATAGAAAAAGCGCGGGTTGCCCTCAGGTGGGCAACCCGCTAATGTAATGATTATAAGGCCTTTAGCGTATTCCGAATGCATAATAAGCAACGGTGCCATCAGGATAAATGCCCTGGATATAAACGCCACCACGAACTTTGTTGATAACCTTCTTTAGCTCATCAACAGAATGAATAGTGTGATCATTAATCTTTATGATAATGAATCCAGGCTTAACTCCTACTGCACGTAATTTACCAGGTCCGAGGTCAACGACACGGACACCATATTTTATTCCGAGCTGAGATAGCTCATCAGGTGATAAATCTTCGAACGAAGCGCCCAACTGGTCTATTCTCTCAGCCACTTCGACAGAGGTCTTTCCGTGTGAATTGCGCAGGATGACTGGAATGTCCAACTTCTTGCCATTACGCAATACAGTAATAACAACTTTGTCACCCGGACGGTGCTGTCCGATTTTTTCTAGTAAAGTAGGAACATCATTAACGTTCATACCGTCCACAGCAGTAATGACATCGCCGACCTTAATACCTGCATCTTGTGCAGCGCCACCGTCATTAACTTGCATAACAATTGCACCATTGTATGTAGAAAGGTCATATTTCTTGGCAATTTTATCATCAATGTTCGAAACAGAAACGCCCAGGAATGCACGTTGTACAGAACCATATTCTAATAAATCAGCAACAACTTTCTTGACGATATTTACAGGAACAGCAAAACCATAGCCAGCATAAACACCTGTTGGCGAGGCAATTGCAGTGTTTATACCTATCAGTTCGCCTTTGAGATTGACCAGTGCGCCACCACTATTGCCTGGGTTGATAACAGCATCTGTCTGTATAAATGATTCGATTGCATAACGACTGTCAATTATACTAACGCTTCGGCCTTTGGCACTGATAATGCCAGCAGTAACTGTAGAAGTCAGATTAAATGGGTTACCTACAGCTAATACCCATTGACCCACTTTCAGTTTATCAGAGTCGCCAAATGGCAGCACGGGCAATTTGTCTGCATTGATTTTTATAAGAGCAATATCAGTTGTAGGATCGCGTCCAATGACTTTTGCCTTGAAAGTGCGTTTGTCAAATAGTGTAACAGTAATGTTTGTAGCGTTTTCTACGACGTGATTATTTGTAACGATATATCCATCCGACGAGATAATCACACCAGAACCACTACCTTTGACCTGGGGCATTTCGAAATTGCCAAATGGGAATCCAGCCCAATTTGGCTCGACATAATACTCTGTTTTGATATGAACCACTGCCTTTTGGGCTTTTGCAGCTGCTACAGTAAAATCCATACTAGGGTCCATTACGTTTGTAACCCCTGGATCTGTTGTGCGTGTGATAGTTGTAGATGGTTGTTGGGAAGAAGAAACATTAGCATTCTTAGTCTGGTTGCTATTGTTTATGTATGCAGCCATACCAAATGCGAGCAGACCTCCGACAATTCCAAAAACAAAGTTCAAAATGTAATTCTTTAATCCAACTTTCTTGCTCATGGTTCCGTGTGTTTAATTTTTAGAACTAAATTAAAAACTCAAATTAGAGATGATTAATTTTGCCAATTAAAAAATCTAAAATAAAGTTTTAATCTTTCTTAGACCAGATGTAAATATCTTCTGGCTTGAGAGGGCGGAAATACCAAAGCCACTGAAAACCATCAAGTTGTTCGTCTTTTGGCGTTAGCTTAGCTGGCGGAATGAGTTGGCCTGAGGTGGCACCCAGTGCGAGGATAGAAGCTACTTTTTTGTTGTGGATAAATATTTTTATTGTGTCGCAAGCCATTTTGTTAACACCCACTAATACCGAGTCCTGAAAGAGATAATAAATAGCCTGTGCTTCTTGCTCTATATCAACTTCTCGTAACTCTCGGTGTTTGAACCTGAGTTCAATATTTTTTCCTTTAATCTGGTTAAATTTATTATCCAATGTGTGTTCTACGATGAAGGCATCACCTTTGACAATTAATTTGTAGGGATCCCCATTAAGTGTCAACAACTCCATAAAATCTCCAGTAATTTGTATGCTATCAGACCATATTACAGGCTGGCTATATAAGAACAGAGTAGAGTCGAGCAAGGAGTAAACCGCACTATCTGCTTTTACTTGCAGTCCACGCTGGAAACCTTTGACTTTGTGATATGCTAGGACTTTACGGAAGGCGAAAGTGTCTTGTTCTTCGACAACAGTATCTGTGTATGAAAATATTGTGTCGCTTCTGAGCCAGAATGTGTCTTTTTGTCGGTATTGTGTGAGCACAGCATCGCCTGCCATGAAAAAGCGTTTTCTCCTTTCGTTCATGTGGGCGCGACTGCCTGTGAGAGTGTATTTTTGTGTGGTATCCACTATTCTGACATTTCCTTCTGCTACGGCTAATCCTGTATGATGATTGTAATTGATGCTATCAGCAGTTACTACTTGTTCTTTGAAATTTATTCTTGCACCGGTGTTGATATTTGCCTTTTGGCGTTTGTGATCAAAGCTCCCCCCTGAACAATACAGGTCAACCGAATCACCGATAATATGCGTTTTGCCATAGAAGTAAGAAATTCTTTTGTACATGTCGTGATAAAGTGAATCAGTATAAATCCGGTATTTTCCGCTTTTCATAATTACATTGCCGCTGAAAGCTACGGCTGTGTCTTTGTGTAGATAATAAGCCTTCAGGCTAGTCAGAGTATCAGTAGATGTGAAGATTTTTCCACCTTTGTCATAATATGCAATGTCTTTTTTAAAGTCATATTTTAGCTGCGAAGTAACCAGGGTTGTCGTGTCCTCAATCAGGCGGACATTATTCTCGAAATAGGCAATTTCTTTATTAGCATCATAATGTAGCGTGTCGCAGTAAAGAAGCATTGTGTCAGTCTTTTCTATTCTTATTAGTCTAACGTCGCCATAACCATCCATTTTGTTTGCCTTGCGGTCAATATATGCACTATCGCAATATATAGTTGTCTGTTTGTGAGAAACAATTACCTGACCTTTGAGAATTTGTATATTTTTACCTGTTTTTTGTGTGCTATACAGGGTGTTGGCATGTACGAATTGAATAGGCTCTTTTTTCTCTTCTTGCTGATTTTCTTGTGCTAATGTAGAGAGTGTGATTAAAGATAGCATGCCGAGTAGTAGAAAAATCTTTTTTACCATATTAATTTTTTTTGCAAGTATAAATTCATGATTTTTGTAAAGCTAAAAAAAGTATTTTTTTAATAAGAACAAAAATGATTAAAGCCGCAATATTTGATATGGACGGTCTGCTTATAGACTCTGAGCCGCTATGGATGCAGGCTGAGATAGAGCTTTTTGGACAATTGGGAATTAGTCTGAAACCAGAAGATTGCAAGCAAATGCAAGGCGTTAAAATACCTGATGTTATACGCCATTGGTATCAGATAAAACCATGGGCGGTCATGAGTCTCGAACAGGTAGAACAAGAGCTGGTTAGGCGTGTGGAAGAGCTTATAGAGGCGAGAGGCCAGATGCAGCCAGGCGTGCTGGAGACACTGGAATTTTTTAGAAAAAAGAGTATCCCAATGGCAGTAGCCTCTTCATCCACACAGCATTTAATAGAACTTGTTGTCCGAAGGCTTGGTATAGCAAATTATTTTCGATTTTTACATTCATCGATGAACGAGAAGCGCGGCAAACCATATCCGGATATTTTTCTGACAGCAGCTAAAAGACTGGGTCAAAAGCCAGCAGAGTGCCTTGTCTTCGAAGACTCGCTCAATGGCGTTAGGGCAGGCAAAAGAGCAGGTGCTGTTGTGGTTGCTGTGCCTTACCCAGAAAATTATAATGACCCCGCCTTTAATGTGGCAGACATCAAGCTCAGGAGCCTGGAACAGTGGAATGAGCAGATTTTTAATAGATTGCAGCGATAGAGCAGATGGTGAAGTTTGCACTATTTAGGTGTAAACAATTGGAAGATAGAATTTTTACTCTTTGCTCAAAAATGTGTATTTTTAGCTAAAATCTTAACTGGGCAGCAATGAAAGAAATTCTTATCGGCGTTTCGGATTTTCGAAATTTGATCACTGGTAATGGCTATTATGTTGATAAA
>JALWCU010000204.1 GCA_027015275.1 Bacteroidales bacterium
TTCTTTTAAGCTATTCTTTACCTTACTATTTATTAACGCTATCGCTGCCTGTAACAACTTATTTCTTAACGTGCTATCTCCCTTCTTCGTTATCCTTCCAATATTTACTTTTTCATCACTACTATATATCCTCGGCACTAAACCTATATACGATCCTACTTTCCTACCATCTGAAAATCTTTCCACTTCTCCTATCACTCCTATAAATGTCAACGCTGTTATCTCTCCTACTCCCGGTATACTTGTCAACCTTTCCTTATCCTCTTTTAACTTTTTCTCTTTTTCTACATACCTTTTCGTTATTCTCTCTATCTTTTTAATCTTTTCTCCTAACTCTTTTATCATTTCTAGGTTTAACAATACTAATTCCTTTATCTCTTCGCATAACTCCTCTAACTTTACCTTTAACTTCTCTATCCCCTTCTTTGTTAATAATTCCCTGTTCTTCACCTTTAGCCCATATTCTAATAATAAACTATGCGTCTGATTTAATACTCTTCCCCTATGATTTACATAACTCTCTCTTATCTTTAGTAACTTCCTTAATCTCTCTATCTTCTCTCCTGGTAAATATACTACTGGCAATAATCCTTTCTCCAAATACCTCACTATCGTCTCTGCATCTATCTTATCTGTCTTCTTATCTCTATTCACCCCCTTTAATACATGTTTAAACCTATTCGTATCTATCATATATACCTCTTCTACTTCTCCTCTTAACTTCCTCGCAAAATTCTTCGAGCCTGTTAACATCTCTATCGCTACCTTTATCCTGTACCCATCACTCTTGTAACTCCTCAATATCTCTAGTAACTCTACTTCCTCTGTATGTCTCTTCGTCACTATCACTCCTGTAACTCTATCCAGATAACTCGCTGTATATGACCTCTTATGATAGTCTATCCCTACATACAATATCTTCTCCATTTCGTCGCCCTCCTCTTTTTTTCTTTCTTCTTCCTTTTGCAACCTTTCTTGTGGGACTCTTCCCAAACTCCAATACGGCACTACTATGCCAATATGACCAGTCGGCAGGAGGCATATTTGGCTAATCTCCTCTCCAGGGGCTTTATTCACAATCAACAATTCAGCCTCCTGCCTCCTCTCTTGGTTGCTTAAGCACATTATACAAGAA
>JALWCU010000205.1 GCA_027015275.1 Bacteroidales bacterium
ATTTATTACATTTCTCAAAATTTTATAATCATGAATAAGTCTGCACGGTTGCTTTTTGTTATAATTATTTTATTGTCTAATGCAGTTAATCTTTTGGCAACAGATTACACATCAGCCGGTTCGGGCAGCTGGAGCAATTCATCTACTTGGTCGCCTGCTGGTGTGCCAGGTGCTGGTGATAACGTAACAATAGCCTCTGGCAATACGGTTACGATTGACCAGGACGTGGAGATTAATAACTTGACAATAAACGGCTCACTGGTTATTGGAAACGACGCTACAGTGCGAAATTTAACTGTTGACGGTACCGTAACTATTGCCTCAGGTGGTTCTTTTACGGTGGCTGACTACGACATTACGCACCAGGTTATATTCAAAGGCAATATCACAAACGACGGTACTCTGGATTTTTATAATTCCTCGAGTCGTGTGGCTGATGTTACTTTTGACGCAAGCTCAGCATCAATAACAGTTGGGGGAAGCAACTCACCACAATTCAACTCTATAACTTTCTCTGGCGGTACAACCACAGCCAATGTTGCATTTGATATAGAAGGCTCTGTTACAATCGATAATGGTGCTACATTCGACGCTGGCACATACACACATACTGTTGCAGGTAACTGGACTGTCAATGGCTCTGGACAGCTTACAGGAAATTGCACAATCGATATGGATGGCTCTCTTATTCAGTCTATTACAACGAGCGCAACCTTTTATAATCTAACTTACAATGGTGGTGGCACTGGGGTTATTTCTGGTAATATCACTGTTACACATGATTTTCATGTTACCAACAACACAGAAGTACATACAAACACAACAAATTATTTTCAGGGTAATTTCACAGTTGATGACGGTAGCCAATTCGAAGCTACAGGCGGCACATGTTCCTTCAATTTATCAGGAGACCAGACTGTTACAATAGGAACAACCGACGGACAGACTAACACAGAGTTTTATAATGCTTATTTTCAGGGCAGTGGTACAAAAACTATTGACGGAGACATGGTCGTCAAGCATTATTTTCAGCTGGATAAGGGCGTTACAATAGAAGACAATGGCGACACGCATACTCAGACCTTTTATAATAACTGTTACTTCAATGGCACATGTAATTTCAGTGGTACAATACTTTTCAAAGGCGGGACATGCTACGACACAGACGATGGCAATTTTACTCTCGGCACAGCAAACATCTTGGTAAAGGGCTACACATACATTGGCGAAAATACTACTATGAACGTTAACGGCGATTTTACTATTGATGTCAATGATAATGGCTCACACATTGGATTTATTATAAATAATAATGCTGCTTTGGTCGGACAGTCTTCCAAAACTCTCACTGTCAAAAACAATACTTCGCTTTATATCCGTGGCTCAAATAACTTCCCAACAGGCTTTGGTACAATAACTTTCGAGCCAGGCTCTTATGCCCGTTATGATGCAGCGCTCAACGACCAGACTATCTACAGCGGCGTTACATATTGGCATCTATATCTATCAAGCGGCACAAGCAAAACACCTGACGGAAACCTTGACGTGAACGGTAATTTGTATATCTATAACAGCACAGAACTAAAGCTGCAAAATAATGACATGAATCTGGCAGGAAGTATTGTCAACTCTGACCAAGCATGGGGAAATGGCTCTCTCTCTGCCACTGGTGGTACTGTTACACTCGACGCCCAGGATGCTAATCAGTATATTTATAACGCTGGTAGTGGTAGCTATACCTTTAATAATCTTACTCTTACATTAACAAATCCTACTGCTGCTCATTTAAAGGTTTTTAACGACAATGTAGTTGTTAATGGCAATTTTACTGCAACAAATACAGGTGGGGATGCTACAAAGAGACTTTATGTTGACATTAATGATTATACAATTTCTGGTGGGGGCGATTTCACCTTGGGCGCAAATGTATGGCTGCTTACTAGTGGGACAAATTCCTTTGCAAATACAATGAGCTCTTTCAATGGTACAAAGACTTTGGATGTAAATTCAACTGTCAGGTTTGACCGCAACGACGGCACTGCACAAGATATTCCGGGCGACTTCACTTATGGAAATATAGAACTTTCGGGACGTGGGGACAAAACGCCACAGGCTAATATTGATATTAACGGGGACTTGCACGCTCTGAATGGGAATGTGGATCTAAATGATAATACGCACCAAATCAATATTGCAGGCGACTGGTTAATGTCTCTTGGTACGACTGATAAAATAACAGGAAATTGTTACATTATCTTTGACGGTACTAATCAGTCTATTAGTTCTTCCCATTTCAGCCATGTTTATTTCTCTGGCTCAGGCACAAAGACAATAACAGGTACATTGGATGTTCTCAATGACCTGGTCATAGAGGATGGCGTTACAGTGCAGACAGACCAATATATTGGTATTCAAGGTAATTGGACCGAACAAGGAACAGGAGTTTTTCATCAGACTGGAGCAAGAACAACGTTTAATGGAACTACTGCAAATCAGACTATTACAGCTAATGATAATAGTTATTTCTATAGTCTGTATATTGATAAATCATCGAGTAACAAGCTTGTTACGCTAAACTCTAATGTTCATGTCCACGGGACCTTGAATTTTGTTGAAGACAAGGCTGGATTGGATTTGAATGGTAATAATTTGTATGTTTCTCGAGATTTTTATTTCCGTAACGGCTGTTCTTTTACTCACAACAACGGTGATGTGTTTTTCAATGGAAATGATATTTCTCAGATTATATACAACTACAATACAACAGATACACTCGTTTTTCATAATGTAGAATTCTCGGGCTCAGCAGTAAAACGCTTATACGGAAGTCCTTTCCGATTCGAAGGGAATGTTTTTATTAATAATTCTACGCTCGACGGCCAGGGCGTAAATATGATAGTTTATGGCGACTGGACAAACACTGGCATTTTCCGCCATTCAGCTACGGTTTATTTTATTGGCAAACAAAACCAGACAATCAGTCAATCCAGTTTTCATAATGTGCGTTTCGGTGGTGGCAATTACACAAAAACACTTTCTGGAGATATTGTTCTTACAGGTAGTCTGTGGATAGACGACGCAACATTGGATGTGAGCTCATCTAATCATAGTATTACTCTGGACGACCACTGGTACAATGATAGTACTGGCTCATTCTTGGCACACGAAGGAACTGTTATTATTACTGGCGAATACAATTTTATATCCACCGGTGCCACTAACACTGCTTACAATTCTGGGGAAGTTGTCTCACAAGGCGGTACAAAAGATTTTTATAACCTGGAAATCAATGCCACAAATAATGATGTATGGATAATACTTCGTGGTAATCTTACTGTTAAAAATAATTTCACAATAGAGAAAGGCCGTTTCTATCAGAGCTATGACCTGAATAATTATGGCATGAACGACATTTACATTGGCGGAGATTTTGTCAATCAGGGAATTATTACAAGCAACAATCATGGCGAAAAAATTTATTTCAACCCCAGTAGTGGTGCTCATGTGTTTTATCCAGGGGATGATAACTACTATGGACCTATAGTTTTCGACGGTGCGGCTGGTACATCTTATTCTTTGCAGAGTAATCTCTCACTTTATTCTGGTAGAGCA
>JALWCU010000206.1 GCA_027015275.1 Bacteroidales bacterium
GCCAAAACTAATTTTACTTTTTTCATAGTTGTTTAATTTTTGATTTTTATTCTTACAAATATTAATTTTTTTCCCACAAAAATAAAAGTGTAACTTAGATTTTTTTATTAAAGTAACTAAATTTTATGTCAACTAAATATTTATTCTTGTATTTAACTATGCGAATTTTTTATATTTGGTCAAACTTAAACCATCAGTTATGGCTAATAAATTATATTCAAAACTCAATATGGCATTGGTCTGCTGGACATTGGGTATCTTTGGAATACACAGACTGTTAATGGGTTACAAGAATTGGTACCTACAACTTTTTACTCTTGGTGGATTGGGACTCTGGATGCTTTATGACCTTGTAGCTATCCTTACTGGTAAAATGAAAATGGCAAACGGTGAACCATTATTGCAATGACTAATAAAAATCGCAAAATATTACTCTTCCTTATCTTTTTCGCCATTTCATTCATAATGTGGTTTCTTATCTCACTTGACGAATATTATAACACAAAAATTAAATTACCTATTGATATTACAGGACTACCTGCCAATAAATTTGTTAAATCTGAAGACACAAAGGCTATCAACCTTACTGTCAATGGATACGGATATGATATAATTAAATATTCCTTGGTCAACAAAATCACAACACTTAAAATAAATCTCAACAAAGTAAAATTGCACCCTCTGAGAGAAAAAGATACAAATGATTATTTCTTTTTGACCAAAGACATTATTCTTCAACTGTCTTCCCAACTCAGCCCTAAAATAAAAATTATAAGCATTAGCCCAGATACTGTTCACATTACTTTTTCTGAAATGGTCGCTAAACATATACAAATAAAGCCCGATGTTAACATAACCTTTGCCAAACAATACATTAACAAAACGCCTATACGCATCGAACCAGACAAAGCCCTGGTAAAAGGACCTTCTTATATAATCGATACATTGCAATACATTAAAACAGAGCATATTGAATTTAATAATCTTGACCATAGTTTGAAACAACAGATAAAAATCTTGGTTCCCAAAAATGTTGTAGCAGTTCCAAAGACAACCACACTATTTATAGAAGTAGAGCAATATACTGAAGACAGAATGACTATACCAATAAAAATTATAAATCTTCCACAAAACTACAATCTGATACTTTTCCCAAATAAGGTTTTTATCCGATTCAATGTAGGAATAGATAACTACAATAAAATAAGGCCCGAGCATTTTACTGCAATTGTTGATTATAATGACATTGTGGATGCTATGTCAGACGAGATACCTGTCAAAATTATCCATAAACCACCAAAAATATATTCTTTCACATATTACCCTCATGCAGTAGAATATATTTTAGAACAAAAATGATGACTCTAAAAATTGGCTTAACTGGTGGTATTTCATCTGGGAAAACCACAGTTGCTGAAATATTCAAATCACTAAATATTCCGGTGTATAATTCAGATGAACGCGCCAAATGGCTAATGCAATTCGATTCTGAGTTAAAATCCAGACTCATAGCAGAACTGGGGAATATTTATCTTGACAATGGGAATCTGAACAAACCTCTTTTGAGACAATTTGTTTTTTCCGACCCAGAAAAAAGAAAATTAATCAACAGCCTGGTTCATCCCGCTGTTAACAAGGACTTCGTCGAATGGCTAAAAGCTATTGATAGCAAATACGCAATAAAAGAATCTGCCTTGCTATTCGAGACTGAAAACTATAAAGCAATGGACTTTAACATTCTGGTATTCAGTCCGCTGCAACTAAGAATTAGACGATTAATCTTACGGGATTCTATTTCTCAGGGGCAGGCTATGAGTAAAATAAAAGCGCAGAGGCCTGAGATGGCCAAAATCCCCTTAGCTGATTTTATCATTGTCAATGATGAGTTTACACCAATTTTGCCACAGGTACTAAATTTGCATAAGTTTTTTTTGATACATAGTATTTAATAATTAAATTTGAATTTGAGGTCTAATAAAATTAGTGTTTATGAAATTAAGCTTGAACAAACTCAGCCTCAGGGCCAGAATAATAATAGGTATTATTTCTATTTCAGTTGCCATATATTTAATAGCTCTGTCCCTGATTATATACTCATCTTACCGCGATGCTTACAGAAACACTCTCGAATACACTGACAATATCTTGAATATCTCCTCGCTATATTTTAGCCAAATTCTCAATCAGCACCTTCAAGTACTTCGCTCTGTTAAATATACAGAAGAGGCTTTGCTACAATACGCTGATTCGGCTACTTACCTCAAATTTCAAAACGATTATTACACAAGTATTCTTTATAATTATCCCGCATTCTTGGCATTGGCATCTAACTGGGAAATAAGTTATCTAAAAAATAACCCTTCACTATATGGGCGTATCCGTTATATGTACTACAAATTTGACGGTAAAGTTATTAGGAAAATAGATACCCTGGATACACAAGGTGAAAATATCAGCGGACTCTACTACAAATATAAGATAAGCAAAAAAGAAGGTATGACAGAGCCTTACTACTATAGATACACCCCGTCACAGGAACCTATACTGATGACCAGTTTATTCACGCCTATCCTAAAAAATGGACGATTTACTGGTCTAATTGTTGCAGACGTTGATTTGGGATACTTCTATTCCCTTCTATTTGATATTCAACCTTTCAAATTCGTAAACACATTCTTAATCTCTCAGGAAAATAAATTTATAGCTTTCACCAATCACAAGGACCTCACAAACAAGCCAATTACCAACTTCTTCTCCGATAAATATTACACAAAATACATCATCCCCAATTTTGAGAAGAAAGCAGAATTCTCATTCCAATTCAAAGGAAATGATGGCAACTTGTATCATGCATCATTCTATCCAGTCCATATAGGTAATTTTGAAAAGCCATGGTACATAGGAAATATTGTTCCCCAGAAAATTTTGTTGGCACCAGTACGCAGAATAATCAACATATCAATTATCATTTCATCCATTTTGTTGGTAATCCTATTTATTTTCTCATATCTACTCGCTTCATATCTGACTAAATTTCTGGAATTAATCAGGGAATCAATGGAAAAATTATCTGCAGGACATATTGAGCAAAACCTTAAGCTCGACGTCAAAGCAAAAAATGAAATGGGTATCGTAACTCAAAGCATTAATAAATTGATAGACAACTTGACACGTCTTTCTAACTTTGCTAAAGAAATTGGTAAAGGCAACTTAGACGTCAAAATAGAGAAAGTAAGTGAGGATGATATTCTTACCGAAGCATTCCTCGAAATGAAAAGAAGTCTGCAAATCGCACGTATCGAGGATATAAAACGCAAACAAGAAGAAGAAATACAAAACTGGCTAATCCAGGGTGAAAACCTATTTGCACAGATACTTCGTGAAAATAGCCAGAATATAGAACAATTGGCCTCACACGTTATAAGCAATCTGGTTAAATATACTGGTTCTGTACAGGGTGGCCTATTTATAATTAATGATGAGGATGAAAATAACAAATATATAGAACTTTTGTCAGCTTATGCTTATGGTAGGCGTAAATTCCTGGAAAAGAAAATTCCGTTTGGCGTGGGACTGGTAGGCCGCTCTGTTCTTGAGGGCGAGACTATTTATATTACTGATGTTCCACAAGACCACCTGAGCATAAGTTCGGGTTTAGGCGATAGACAACCAAATTCCTTACTCATTGTCCCATTCAAATTTAATGAAATAATATACGCTGTTGTCGAGCTTGCTTCCTTCGAAGGTTACAAAGCTCATGTTAGACGTTTCGTAGAAAGAATAGGCGTAAGTGTAGCTTCTACAATAGCTAATGTAAAAATCACAATTCGTACTCAACGCCTTGTAGAACAGCTGCGTACACGTTCTCAAGAACTGGCCGCACAAGAAGAAGAAATGCGCCAGAACCTGGAAGAAATGCGTGCTACTCAGGAAGAACTCCGCAAAAAAGCTTCTGAATTGGATAATATTGTTAAGGCAATTAATGAATTGGCATTAGTCATAGAAACTACACCCGATGGGTTCATTACAGACGTCAACGAAAAATTTGTTCGATTCATAAAACGCAAACATGAAAACCTTATCAACCGCCTATTTACAAGTGTGGTTCCTCATTTCATTAGTGGTCAAGACTTTGATAAATTATTAGAAAATCTTGCTAAAGGCAAATCACAATATATCAAAGCAAAGTGGGAGATAGAAAACAAAACCTACAACATTTCCCTGGCATTTATACCTATTATCTATGAGGATCAGATACGCAAAATTATTATCATTGGCTCAGATATCACAGAAATCGAAAAAAACAAAGATCATGAAGAATAAACTATTTGCTATTTTACTTGTAATATTCTCATTTTCATTAAGTTTCTCACAGCAAAGTTCACAGCAATTAGCAGACTCAATTTCTAGTATTAACCACGGCATAGGTATAGAAAATGATTCTCTGATAAATACTTCAGCTCTTAAACAAAGCTCAGCAGACGAAATTTTCATGCTCAAGACTCAGCTCCAGACACAGAAATTCCTAAAAAACATTTTTCTAGTAGGTCTGATAATGATGAGCATAATACTAATCTTATTAGTAGCCATATATTATTCTAAAGTCAAAGGTGTTCTGAATATCGTAGAAAAAAGCGAAAAAGAAATACAAATACGCCAATTACAAATCGACAAACTCAGTCTAATTATTAATAACACCAATGATAGCATAGCCATTGCACAGTCAGATGGCAAAATTATATGGGGAAATAAAGCTTTTGAAAAAATATTCGGATTCAATCCTGAAAAAAAAGAAACTAATATCTTGCAGACAACAGATGCTGACATCAAACAAACAATAGAAAAATGCCGCACTGAACATGTACCAGTCCAATTCACAGCACAAATGACAAACGAGAAAGGCGATAAAATCTGGATTCAACGCAAAATAATACCTTTTGTTAACGAAAAAAACGAAATAATAAACTTCGCTATCATTGATACAGACTTTACAGCTCTCAAACTAGCTACAGAAAAAAAACAAAGCTAAAAGCTACGCAAAAAATTTTCGCTGAAATATCTAACATACACAAATGTCCATATAACAAAAATTCCCGCTGAGAGCAGCGGGAATTTTTGTTACCTAAAATACTATCGATTATTCGTTTGCATTTTGTTCCGAAAGTTTCTTGACAAGCTCTTCCTGAACATTAGGCGGTACCTGCGCATAATGTGAGAATTTCATGGTATAAGTACCACGTCCACTTGTCAAAGAGCTAAGTGATGTAGAATAACGATCCATTTCTGCCAATGGCACCTTAGCCGTAATAATTGTGTAACGCCCATCTGAACGCTGATTTTCTATTAATGCACGGCGAGTATTGAGATCGCTCATTACATCACCGACATTATCGCTCGGTATGCGAATATTCACTTCATATATTGGCTCTAGAATCTTAGGATTTGCATTGCGGAATGCCAAGTCAAAGGCATTACGTCCTGCCAGCTTGAATGAAACTTCATTAGAATCAACAGGGTGCATCTTACCATCAAAAACAATAACTCGTACATCACGGACAAAGCTCCCTGTCAATGGCGAATTTTCCAATTTTTCGAAAATACCCTTAACAATTGCAGGCATAAAATTCTTGTCAATTGCACCACCTACAACACAGTTGTAAAATACAAACTTTCCGCCCCAGTCCAGGTCATATTCATCTTTCCCTTTGATAGTAAGCGTTACTTCCTTGTCAGGAAACTTAAAGCCCTTGGGATCAGGCTTACCTTCTTCATAAGGCTCAACAATCATGTGAACTTCGCCAAACTGGCCAGCGCCACCAGACTGTTTTTTGTGCCTATACTGAGCCCAAGCTGGCTTGGTAACTGTCTCACGATAAGGAATACGGGCTGGTACAAAATGTGCCGGAATTTTATAAATATTATCCAGTAACCATTTAATTGTGTTAATATGATGTTCACCCTGGCCACGCAAAATCATTTGCTTCAGCTCTTTGGAATATTCTACCAAGAACGTTGGGTCTTCTTCGTGCAGTTTGTAAAGTACAGAAGCTAACTTTTCTTCATCTGACTCATTATCTGCCTTTATAGCAGTCCAGAATTTTGGCTCTGGATACTCGATATCTTCGAACTTCCAATCAACGCCTTTTTCTGTCAATGTGTGCCCTGTCTTTGTGTCCTTGAGCTTAACAGTAGAACCAAGGTCGCCTGCATACATCTCAGAAACTTTCTCACGCTTGCTGCCGAGATTAACAAAAATCTGTGCAATACGCTCCTTTGTCTGTTTCTGTTGATTAATCAAGTCCTGATTCTCAGTGAGTTTACCGCTCATTACTTTGAAGAACAAAACATCGCCTACATGGTGTTCACTTGTTGTCTTGAACACAAATAATGAAGTGGCTGCTTCTGAATCTACTGGAACTTCCTGACCATCAACGGTCTTTGCTGGTGGCATTTCATTTGGTGCAGGAGAGACGTTAATTATAAAATCCATTATACGACGCACACCGTAATCTTTTTTGGCTGATGTGCAGAAAAGAGGGAAAATTTCACGGTTTATAAATCCTTGACGCAGACCATTCATCAACTCCTGCTCGCTAAGTGTGCCTTCCTCAAAATATTTTTCCATAAGGCTCTCGTCTGACTCTGCTGCTGCCTCAATAAGCTTTTCTCTAAGCTCGTCTGCTTTGTCTTTCTCACTATCAGGAATGTCCACCTCTTGTGCTTGTCCGCCTTCACCTTCCCATTTGAGCATTTTCATCTTCAGCAGGTCAATGACTGCGTCAAAGCTTGTACCCGGATTAACAGGATATTGCAGCTGAACTACCTTTGTACTAAGATATTCTCTTGCTTCTTCAACAGTCTTATCATAGTTAACTGTCTCATGATCAAGGTGATTAACAATCAAAATTACTGGTTTAGCTTTTTCCTGTGCAAAGCGCCATGCATTCTCTGCTCCAACTTCTACACCATTCTGTGCATTCAGAACCAAAACGACTGTATCGGCAATATGTATTGCAGCAACACTACCGCCAATAAACTCATCATTACCTGGTGCATCTAAAATGTTTATTTTTTTATCTTTCCATGGTGCAAAAAGAAGTGAAGTATAAACTGAATGCTCTTGATTCTGCTCTACTTCCTTAAAATCTGAGAGTGTGTTGTGCTTTTCTACCTCTCCACGACGGTTGATCATCCCGCCTGCAAATGCCATAGTCTCAGCAAGAATGGTTTTTCCTGAACCTGCATTACCAACAAGAGCAATATTCCTAATGTCTTGTGTTTTGTATACTTTCATACGCTCTATCTTTTAACTTTTATAATTTTAGCCTTGTAAATTATGCTCTGCGCATTTAGACCACAAAATTAAGAAACTTTTTGAATTTTAAAACACTGCTGAATTTTTTTTTAAATTTTCCGTTAAATGTTTTTGCAGAACAGGATAACAAACTACTTTTGTTTACAAACTAGTTTTAAATTCTTAAATTTTTCGCTATGAAACGACTTTTTTCCTTAGTTCTAGCAATTTTATTGCTTTTTTCTTCGGTTCGTGCTGACGAGGGAATGTGGCTTCTTTCTCTCATTGGCAAGAACTATCAGCAGATGAAAGCTCTCGGGTTTAAGCTCACTCCCGAAGACATCTATAGTATTAACCATTCAAGCATGAAAGATGCTGTGGCTGCTATGGACCACGGCATGTGTACAATGGAACTGGTATCTCCCAAAGGTCTTTTGCTAACGAATCACCACTGCGGTTTTCATGCCCTTCAGCAACTTAGTACACTGCAAAACAACTATTTACGTGATGGATTCTGGGCTCGTTCATATCAGGAAGAGTTACCAGTACCAGGTATGACTGTCTGGTTTCTAGTTCGCATGGAGGATGTAACAAACAAAGTCCTTAAGGAAGTTACTGACACAATGAGCGAAGCAGAGCGTGAGGCTGTTATACGTAAGATATCTCAGAAATTGGTTAAACAAGCTACAGACGGTACAGATTATGAAGCAGAAGTCAAAGAAATGTTTGACGGTAATCAATATTTCCTGTTTATCTATAAGGTTTACAAAGACATCCGCCTCGTAGGCGCACCACCAGAGGCAATTGGCAAATTTGGTGGCGATGTGGACAACTGGATGTGGCCACGCCATACCGGCGACTTCTCTATATTCCGTATCTATACTGCTCCAGACGGCAGCCCAGCCAAATATTCACCTAACAATGTGCCTCTAGAAGCCAAATACTACTTGCCTATCTCAATAAAGGGCACACACGAAGGCGATTACGCACAAATTATGGGATTCCCTGGCTCCACCAGTCGCTATCTTACAACATGGGAAGTAAAACAAGTAATGAATCACGAAAATGCTATACGCATTAAGGTAAGGCAGGAAAAACTTAACATTCTGAAAAGTTATATGGACAAAGACCCTAAAATACGCCTTCAATACGCTTCCAAATATGCTGGTAGCTCCAACTATTACAAATATTCAATTGGTCAAAACAGGGATCTCAAACGCCTGAAAGTCCTGAAAGAAAAGAGAAAGGTACAGCGTGAATTCATGAAATGGGTTAAAGCCGATCCTAAACGTAAGGCTCGTTATGGCAAAGCACTAAAAATGATTCGTACTGCACTGAAAAAATCAGCAGATATGGATATTGCTCAGAACTATTGGTTCGAAGCCATTTATCTTGGCCCAGAGATTATCAGAGAGGCTCTCCACGTGATGAATGCGCTATCCCCAATGGCTGGTGGTCATGGCGAAGACTTGACTAAATATGCAAATGAATTTTTCGCCAATTACAACCAACAAGTTGATAAAGACTTGTTTGTGAATTTGTTCAAACTTTACAAAGAGAATGTAGATGAAGACTATTATCCATCTGTGTTCAAGGATATTAAAGAAAAAGGCGGATTCCAAGCTTACGCTGATAGCCTCTATAGCCATTCATTCCTCACAGACAAAGACCGCTTCCTAAAAGCTATTAAAAATCCTACAGATATAATGTCAGATCCAGGTATGGAACTAGCTCGTTCTGTGCTCGCTACCTATTTTGAGATACAGAAGAAAAAACAACAATATGATGACCAACGCAGAAAAGGACGTCGCCTGTTCATGGAAGGATACATGGCTATGAAAAAACAACAAGATCCCAATTACTTGTTTTATCCTGATGCAAACTCTACAGAACGCTTAACTTACGGTACAATTAAGGGATATTACCATGCTGAGAATCCTAATTTCTACACTACTACTGATTCTTATGATCCCAAGACACATTATTTCAGACCATACACAGTAATCGACACCTATCTTGATAAAGAAAAACATTATAAAGGCACACCTTACGAAAAAGATTTCACAGTACCTGCTAAACTACGTAAGCTCATAGAAACGAAGGATTATGGACAATATGCTGATCCAAAACTCGGCACTATTGTTACTTGCTTCCTCACGAACAACGACATCACGGGCGGTAACTCTGGTAGCCCTGTTATAAATGGCGAAGGACAGCTTATTGGCTTGGCATTCGACGGCAACTGGGAAGCAATGAGTGGTGATATACAATATGACCCAGCTCTCCAACGCACTATTTGCGTGGACATTCGCTTTGTCCTATTCCTGATAGACAAATATGGCGAAGACCACCGTCTGATAAAAGAAATGAAAATAATTAAATAACTTTCATCTCCGAAAAAAAACGGCTAAACACAGAAAAAGAGGATGAGGCTGAGCCTCATCCTCTTTTGTTATGCCTGGGATAAACACAAATATATGAATACAGAATTTGTTCTTTTAACCTTCATTTACAAAATTTACACAAGGTCAGGTATAAAAGCATTTTTGATTAAGCGCTGTTTTGCTTATTTTTAGGTAAAACAAAAAAACAGAACAAATGAGACTCCTGACCAGTATCTTTTTCTTAATCGCGATAAATATTTCAGTCTTAGGTCAAAACACAGATTTACTTAGCTATTATCCGGTCAGCTATGAACAAGCCCGAGCAAGATTCCTCGCCAAATCAGAACAAATTTTGAAAAAATATTCTGATGCACAACTCCGCTCTTTTCGCGTGCCCAGCAAGGTGGATAGCAACCTATACATGGATGTTTTGTATATCCCAGCTCACAATCCGCAACGCTTGCTTATCCTAAGCTCTGGCATTCATGGTGTTGAAGGATTTACTGGCAGTGCCATTCAGCTGATGTTCTTAGACCATTATCTAAACGATACTTTATTACAAAACGTAAGTCTGCTGCTAATTCATGCCATAAATCCGTATGGTTATAAATACCTTCGACGTGTGAGCGAAAATAATGTGGACATGAACCGCAATAGCTCAGTTAGCGACTCTGTTTACAAAATAATAAACCCAGGATATGACAAAATAAACAGCTTTGTCAATCCCACACACCCAGTTAATCTATGCTCAGCAAAAAATAAATTTTTCCTTTTCCGTTCGCTGAGAATGGCTCTTAAAATCGGTATTCCATCGTTCCGCCAAGGGCTACTAGAGGGGCAATACAAATATCCCAGAGGCCTGTATTTTGGCGGATTCAAGCAGGAACCCCAGATTGATACATTGAAAAAATTTCTGACAAACATAATAAGACCTTACAAATTTGTCATGGAAATTGATCTACACACAGGATATGGACATAGAGGCAAATTATATCTTTTCCCTAATCCTGTAGCAGAACCAACCCGTAATCTCGTGGAAAATATTTTCAGAGGCTATCCCATTGAATGGGGCGACACCACAAAAAAATTCTACAAAACAAATGGCGATTTCATTGACTTTGTTGGTGAAATTGCTCAAAATAAAATGTACGTGCCAATGACCTTCGAATTTGGAACTGTGAACTCAGAGACAACTTTGGGGGGCATTAAAGCACTACACATCATGATATTAGAAAATGAAGGCCATTTTTATGGATACAAACACAAACGCGACTCGCTTAGAGTAACAAAAAAATTCGTTAAGATGTACAATCCTCAAAGCAAAAAATGGCGTGAACAGGTGATACGACAAGCAACAAGAATGCTGAACACAATATTACCAAGATTTGAAAAATACCCTCTACATTAAGTAATCGTCTGATAACAAAGCAAATTATTCATAAATACGACAATAAAACCTTTATCGATACAAAGTCATGAGGGGATTGTGCTGTTTCCGCACAATCCCCTCAGCATATAAAAAAACAACATAAAACTACTGGGAAAGGATAGAGAGCATGTCTTTCTCTAGACTTTGCTTAGGATGCTCTATGATACGTCCTTTTTCTTTGCCATTAACATAAAAGATAAAGGTTGGGACACGCTGGATATTAAGATTAGAAATATCAAATTTTCCTGCTTTTTTGTTCCTATCC
>JALWCU010000207.1 GCA_027015275.1 Bacteroidales bacterium
TTGAGGAAATGATAAGTGCCGTCTCTCCCCTGGGGATCAGCCCTATGCCTGTTCTTATTGATTGAACCCAGTTGAAACTGCCTATCTTTGCTCCCATACCTGCCCCGAAGGTTTTTCCCACTATGGCGAATAGAATTATGAGGATTATAAAGAGGGGATTACCCGAAATATTCTCCAGATGAGTTTCCAGGCCTATATTTATGAAGAATATGGCAACGAAGAATGATTGCCCCAGGGTTTCTATTCCCTCTCTAACGGTTCGTCTATGTCTTGTTTGTCCCAAAAATAGACCGGCTATATATGCCCCTGTAATCTCTGCAATTCCTGCTTTTTCTGCTGCCCAGGCAAATACAAAACAGAGGGCAAGTGCCACGGATAAAACCCCTGCCTCCACATTTAGTAGCTTTGTAAAGCGCATGATTGGCTTAAAGAGAAAGAATCCTACAATAAAGGTGGCCAGGAAGTATCCCAGAATTTTTAGAAGGGCAATTGTTATATTCCCGCTTCCGCCGTGTAGTCCAAATACAAATGTTAGAAGCAGAATTCCCATAACATCATCTATAATTGCAGCGCCGAGGATTGATGTTCCCTCCGGTGAGTGAAGTCGCTTCAGTTCTATAAGGGTCATTACGGTTACACTGACACTTGTAGCTGTCAGTACAGTGCCTATAAGAACCGATGAAAAATTATCCAGTCCGAAAAATCTGGAAGTAAAATACCCGAGAGCAAAGGGTATAAGTACTCCCCCTGAAGCAGAAAGCATAGAAACTTTTCCCTGTGATTTCATTTGGTTAATGTCGGTATCCAGCCCGGCCGTAAAAAGAAGCATTATTACTCCAAGCTTTGAAAGCCACTGGATCACCACATCTGTCTTTACAATATCCAGTGCGGAAGGACCTATAATAACTCCTACAAGAATCATTCCCAGAACAGGGGGCATGTTGAACTTAAGCGATAAAGCTGCAACATACTTTGAGAGGATAAGAATGATTGCCAAATGCAGTAAAAAATGGGGATGTACCATAAAATCAGTATAAACCAAAACCTCTTTTTTGCAAGAATTTACTTTATTTTTGTGTCAAAATTACACAATCATCTTCACTTAAAGGCCTTGGTGTGAGGTTTTTTG
>JALWCU010000208.1 GCA_027015275.1 Bacteroidales bacterium
ATCTTCTTCATAGTAGCGTAGAACTCGAAGCGAAGCCTCTTCCACCTATTATACACATCGTCATCAATAACCCTCACAGCCCTCACATTACCATCAACCTGCTCAATAACCTTAGCAGACTCCTCACTAGGCAACACAATCCTATACAGCCACACCCTCTCCCTACCAAGCCTACAACCCCTACCGCCCCTGAGCCAGCGAAGCAAACTAAGCTGAACCATCACCATCACCCAATGGTTTCTAGGTCTTCAATTGTTATTCTGACATAATGGCGATGAAGTTTCTCTCCAAGATCTTTTGGCAAGATTATCGCATAGTAGTCTCCGCTTTTTGAGACCCGACGTATTAGTCTATACATACGTGTCTGCAACCTTTGCTTCCCAAGCAAATGTCTAAAAGCAAATGTTACCTAGAAAAGGCTACAGGGACTTGCAGGAGCCTGCAACCACAAAAACAAACCTGGAAGAGGGTACTTAGGGGGCTATACGTGAGTAA
The DNA here is from genome assembly GCA_027015275.1 of Bacteroidales bacterium. Lineage (GTDB taxonomy): Bacteria > Bacteroidota > Bacteroidia > Bacteroidales > S143-33 > S143-33. Next base: position 496 of record JALWCU010000208.1, read on the forward strand.
TACCCTGCGATTAAAGAAACGATTGGATCTCAAGGAGTATTCACGTATAGCTACGTTATTACTTGAGCTTGCGCTGAGAGGGCCTCGGAATCTAAGTCAACTTTCCGATCTGCTTATAAAAGAGGGATTACGACCCGTAAGTGCACGTCCTGCAACAACTAGGATAGTAAACTATTTGGAGAGAATAGGATTTGTAAAAACAATTGGTAAAGGCCCCAGAGGGGCTCGACTAGTTGATATAACCCCAAAAACACTTTACTATATAGTCTCCATGACTCTTGAGGAACTTCTTTGCATACCCATAGAGATTATATCACGTTATGGTAATAAATATAATATTGATAGTTTGAAAGAAATAACTAGTCTACTCCAAAGATTTGTTGAAATATTTGGCCAGAAATGCGAATATGATTCAAAATTCATACGTGAATTAACATTCTTTTTAGCATACTCAATCGAGGCACAAGAGAGCATGCAAGAAGAATCTGAGGTAAATCAAGATAAATATCTTAAGAAAGTAGAGGATGTGCTTAAACATGCAATAATAGATATTCTCATGAGTCTAATTAACTACTTCGAAGAAGATATATACGAAGATGTATACAAATCAGTCGACGACAAAGCACTCTCTGA
>JALWCU010000209.1 GCA_027015275.1 Bacteroidales bacterium
GTGTACTCTTCGATAAACTGGTCTGATAACCATGTATTCCCATGATTTTTTAGATGTGTTTGTCTGGCTCTTTCAAGCAGTTCTGTGAAGGCATAATCAATGCGGAGACGGAATTTAACCTGATTAATATATGGACGCATACTTTTGTGTAGCCGTATATCTTGCGGTTTCATCAGAGCCCTCGGATTAGGATTCCACCATGTTATGGGACCTCCGGGGTTAAACCATGGGAAAAAGCCTTTGTGATAAGCATCCTTGAGCCAAGGCACAGAAAGATAGCCTCCAAATCCTATAAGTGTCTCCTTGATATTTAGAATTTCTTCAGGCGATGGGAAAGATGGGAACATTGGATCTAGAAAAAAAATCTTGTACATTTTTTTGCTTAGTTTTCGCGTGAGCGGCCTACAATTGCATTAAGTCCACACTCAATAAGTTGTCCTTTCATCTTTGCCATTTGTTCATAAGCCCCTGAGCGCACAACGCCCTGACCATTAAAATGAATATAAAACGTCTTTTCTACTGCTTCTTCTGGACTGAGCTCACACACTCCTATAAAGCATTGTATCACCCATTCAAAGGTGTTTACATCGTCATTAAACACAATCAAATCAGCACGAGAGCCATTATCAAGACCTTCGAGAATTTCCTCGGCAATCTCAAGCTTATGTTCCTCCTGTGCTACCAATACCCTGAATGTTTAATGATTTCTCTACAAAAATAAAAAATTATGCCAAAAGGTGTCAAGTGTCAAACAGCATGTTCTTTAAACTTTTTCGACAAAAAAACATAAGTCCAATCAAAATAAAGCCCCTGCTAACACTGGATAGCAAGGGCAAATAAAAATCTCGTCTGTTAAAGAAAATCAAGAACTTTTAATCTTCGGGAATAACTCTGCGAACAGCATCAATGACAGTACCATCGACCCACTTTATAGCCGCTACAATCTCGTCACCCAGATGTGGCTTCTGTGGTTTACCTCCTGCAATGCGCTCGGCTTCTTCTTTGAGCTCTTCGATGCTACGTATTGGCAAACCACTGTTTTTTGTAGCTTCTATCAAGTCCTGACGCAGCGGATTAATGGCTATGCCTCGTTCTGTAATTATGACGTCTATCAATTCACCCGGCCCGACAAGCGTTGTAACCTCGTCCACAATAACAGGAATTCTATCGCGGATAAGTGGCAATGGCAGGATAACTGTCTTGCTGAACAAAGCATTTTGCCAGCCACCAATGCCATGAAGCATGTATCCGTCGGAATGTGTTACGACATTGCCATTGAAATTAACATCCACTTCTGTAGCTCCGAGAATTGCTACATCCACGAGCTGGGCAAAATTACCCTTGCTGTGATAATTGTATGATGTAAAAGGGCTTGTCCATACATGGTGCGAATCTTCGCGCATTGATGCTACCCCGTCAAGGTCAAATGTCTGTCCGTCAAGGATATAATCAGTAAGTCCCTCGTGCAGCATATCGACCATGTATTTATTACCACCGCCACGGACAAAGCGCGCCTTTACGCCTTTTTTTCTCATAATTTCTGCGAAATAGTAACTCACTGCCAGTGATGTGCCGCCAGCTCCTGTCTGGAAAGACCAGCCATTTCTGATGAGTCCAGCCGCATCACAGAACTTGGCAGTAAGCTCTGCAATGTACAAACGGTCAGGGCTTTTGGTAATCTTGGTAGTACCGGAAACAATTTTTTCAGGAATACCAATCTTGTCAATAACCACTACAGAATCAACGTAATTGCCATGTATCTGCCAAGGCACACATGGAAATTCAACGAGATTGTCCGTAACAATAATCACCTTGTCGGCATATTGGCTGTCTGCCAGTGCAAAACCCAGTAAGCCGCATGCGCTCTCACCATAAAGGGCATTAGCATTGCCAAATGGGTCAGCACACGGTGCAGCAATAACAGCAATATCAATGTGCACTTCTCCGTCCTGTACTGCTTGATAACGTCCACCATGTGAGCGCAAGACTGCCATTTTCTTCATTTTTCCCTCAGATGTATATCGGCCCAGGGGGCCATTCATACTACCCTCTATATGACTAATTGTACCGTCCTCGAGATACTGAATAAGATGTTCATGCGTGGGGAAAGAAGCAGAAGGAAACCAACGAATATCTTTTACACCCATTTCATGCGCGACATCAAAAACCATATTTGCCACAAGGTCTCCGTCACGAAAATGATGATGTGTAGAAATGGTCATGCCATCACGCAGACCGGCCTTTTCCAGAGCCTCTCGCAAACTGCCTACTACCTTGTTAGGATCTTGATAATCAGCCATTGTAGGGATTGGTGGAGCTGCTTTATGTCCTTCTGGATGATATTTACCCACACCCATAAAAGGCACCTGTGCTTGCCCATTAACGTTATCTGGCACAAGTCGGCCAACAGCATTCTCTACAAGTTTATAGTCAAGATACATGTTTCAAAATTTTTGGAATATTTGTCCAAAAATACAAAATGAACTTTATTTCATGAATTTTTTCTCATTTCATTTTCTATAAACGCCCATAAAACTACAGAAATTTACTGAATATAGTAGCTAAGCACAGGAATAAGCTGATTTGCAGGGACAACGCCAGACTGCTGCCAGAGTATTTGTCCTTTTCTGAATAAAATCAGCGTAGGTACAGACCGAATGTTATAGCGCTGCGACACAACGGGATTACGGTCAACGTCAACAGTAATAATTTTTATCTTCTCGCCGAAATGCTCTTTTATTTGCTTAAGAATAGGCGGCATCATTCGGCATGGCGCACACCACTGCGCCGAAAAATCAACTAAAATAGGCTTGTCACCGTTTATCAAATCACTGAATTTCTCTGCCATAAACTTAAATTTTGTTTTTTTGCACGCTACAACAAAAATTATTCTCTTACATCAATGACTGACAACATGGCATAAATCGCTGAACCTACGATATAAAGACACTATAAAGACAAAATCAATTAGCATGCAGATGCTTATCATCTTTGTTAATGTGCTCTGACAACTCATTCTCGAGCCATTGTCTGGCCTGTCGTCTGTCGGTGAAAATACGAATTTTGAACCTAACAGTATAGGTATTAATGAATAAGTCTATTATACTCTGGAGAATTTCATTTTCAATAATCAAAGCTATTGCTATTATTTTAGGTGGGAAGTGTGTAAGTATTTTCTGTGCTGGTTTGCTGATAGGATTATCCTTGAGGATAGATATTGAAGCATAGATCTTTCCACCAGCCATCCTCTCAACAGTAGAAATAATCTGCTCTGCATCTTCCTTCGTAACTGTCTCGTGCTCACGATATTCGATAATAACTATAGATTTTTTGCTATCATAAGAAATCTCAGCAACTTTTAAGTTTACTTTATCGGTCGGCATAAAGAATAAAATTTTCGAACTATAAAAAGATAAAATTAAAAAATCTTTTCAAATAATAAAAATTCAATTCCGGATGTTTGTTAAATTTCTCGAAACTCTTAGCTAAAAGCTAAGATACAGCAATTCATAAAACTATCGGGATATGTGCGATTTGCAAAAAAACAACAAAGATAAGGAATCAGCTGGGAAGTTTTTCCAACAACCAATTTTTTGCATCTT
>JALWCU010000210.1 GCA_027015275.1 Bacteroidales bacterium
TCCAAAATAGTAGAACCATTTTTATCTGTAAGTGAAATGTATTCACCACTACTTGAAAGTTTGAAATCAAGATGCAAGACTCCCTGATCGGGTTGACCGTCTGCCCACAAAAGTAAGAATCCTTTGGCGGGAACAGTTGTAAGAGCAGGGTCGTCGGTAGGAATCATCCATTTATCAGGAGCAGATTCGTCATCGCTCATATAGTATCCGCCCAAATCAATAGGCTCGTCGGATGAATTGTAAATTTCCACCCAGTCATCATATTCGCCGTTTTCATCTGCAACGGTATTTGAGTTACTTGCCATAAACTCATTGATATACAAAACCGAGTGCTGTGTTTCGTTATTCGGGGAAATAATTTTTTCTTTGGTTGAACAAGATATCAACAAAACGGCGGCAGTCATCAGTAAAATAACTAATTTTTTCATCATTTCCTCCTAAAATAGAACCAAAATTCTCATCTGAATATATGAAAAATCATCATCGCCAATCATTTTACCTTTCATATCGGCAAATATAGAATTATCAACGATAGCGTAATTTAACATAAACCTAACTTTTGTATTCGGATACCAATTCAAAGCGAATGTAAAGTTATTAGCCTTTCCGCCTTTTACTCTATCGCTATCTACCGTTTGTCCTTCCGGCAGTTTATAATCGTCATCGGTAAGATTAAGGTGGCTATATCTGAAACCGAGTTCAAAAGCGCCATATCTGTTTTGCGGAACTATTTTACCGAATTCACCCTCTTTCATCTCATAAGGTTGATGTTCGCCTGTTAAAATCCATGTTAGATAAGCGTAACCGCCGTCAAAATTGATATTATCCAAGTCATTCAATCTATAAACGGTTGTTTTCATATATTCTGCTTGAAGGTGGAAATTTCTAAATGCAAATGCACCTTCCAATCCTTTTACATCCCAGCTTTTTACATTCGGGATATCATCGGTATTGCAAAATTCTACATCTCCTATTTTGGTTTCAGCTTCCTCTTTAAATTCTACGGTTGTTCCTTCATCGTCGGGTATTTGATGCACATAGTCAATTCCCGTATGCAAAGCCATTTCATCATTGTGCAACGGTGCAAATGCCAATCTACCGCCAAATCCGTAACCTTCATCTTTGGTT
>JALWCU010000211.1 GCA_027015275.1 Bacteroidales bacterium
ACACGCTCTATAGCTAAATCTACTGAAGCCAATTTCAAGAAATATATGATGACTTTATAACCTTTCGTCTTCATCTCATTAATCTTTTTGATATAGATCCTTCCCGATAATGTCGTTTCAAACGCAAATGACTCCCCTTTCTGAATATAATGATCTATCTGTTCAAGCATCAACTTGCCAGCCCTTATCGCCACCCCTTCTGGATGAAATGGAGCCAATCCAGCTGCTATCAAATCAGCATTTATGAAATTGAGGCATTCGGCTTCAATTGGAAGAAATTCTTCTGCGAATGTTGTTTTACCAGCTCCATTTGGACCAGCTATAATATGGCATACTTTTGTCATCTATCTTATTCGATACACCGAACGTCAGAATTCACCTGCCGCTATGGAGCGCAGCGGAATAGCGGTCAGGTGAAATGAATTGTTAGGGAATGTTTTGGCAATCATATTCTGTGGTTGTAGAAATTCTGATGTTCCTTAAAAGGAAAATAATAAACCAAATTCCTATCGCAACATACACGCCTAATAATAAAGCTGTTGGCATTACACCATATTTTAGAAAAGCAAAACGAGAGGCCAAAAAAACAGATCCAGCAAAATAAACAAAACATAATAAATAAAAAGCATATGACAAATACTTGTCTACATCTCTTGTATCATAACAACTTTTTGTTTCAAGCCATTCTTCCCAACCCAAAACGTCATCTATTTCTGGTTCAATATAATGTTTTATGTATCTTCCGCAACGCATAAGTGAATTATTTTCTGCCAAATAAATTAAAGCTACTACTACCACTAAAATTGGCAACGTTAAAGTGACCGTATCAATTTTATAAGCTTGAGATAAAAAATGAGACGCGGGCACAACAATTAACCCAAATCCCATTGTCTGAAATATTCTACTTTTTGTTTCCTTGATTTCTTCTCGTAATGCAAGATACTGGTACTTGAGAAATTCTCCCTTTTCCATAATACTCCTTGTTTGCGCAGAAACTAGAATATAGTTTTCTGAATTAAAAACCCTTTAAAGCCATTAGCTATCACTGCATTTATCCTCTTAGGTAATCCAACTAGTCCGTCCTTCTTACTTAATTGAATTCGTCCAGTTCAGAAGCTAGGTG
>JALWCU010000212.1 GCA_027015275.1 Bacteroidales bacterium
GAGTTAGTAAGTCGTTTGTTGTATTCCAGTTGATTCCAACGGCATAACCGTTGAAGTCGGATGTTTCTATAGGGTTTTGGTCTGCCATTAAAACAACATTCCAATTATTTGAGCTTGAAGGAGATGAATAGCCATAACGAAGTGCAAATTTCCATATTACGGTTGTGTCGGAAATATCCACAGAAGAGAGTCGGTGAGCTATCCATTCTGTTGCGCTTTGGTCGTTGTCATAAGTTTGGCTAAGGGAAAAATTGCCGTCTAATGGTTCGTTATCCGTTGCTGACCAATGCCCCTGTTCTGACTCTATCCAGTCGCTAATATCGCCGTCTTCAAAGTCATCTTTGAGAAAATATAGATAAGTATTGCCCTGGATGTAAGGGCTTAGGAAACCGCCTAAGGACTGGCTAAATGCCGTTATACGAAATTTATCCAATGAGCTGTATGTTAAGTCGTTCCATTCTACAGTGCCATTTGTTAGATTTTTTGTAAGCCCTGATGTTGATGCGAGTGTGCCTGTGCCAGTATTAAGCGACAAAGTTACTGGGAAATTGGCGTCAAGGTCTTGGTTATTAGACTCGTCAGTGGCTATGACCTTTAAATAAAAATTTTTTGATGGTTTGACACAGATAGGTACTTGTTCAAAAACTAATTTTGTGGCTTTTATACTATAAACAAATTGATTATCAGAAGTTTGATTGGCAGTAAATCCAGTCTTCGTAGGGTCGCAAATAATCTGTGCATCTGACAGAGAGAAACCAAATTTATCATTGTCTGTTGCTTTTGGCTTGTTTTTTAGCCATGCAGAAATTGTTCCTTGAAGAGAATCGCCAGGCTGGATTGTTAGATTTAAGTTGAAAACTAATGTGTTTTTGTTAATGATTCCAGTAATGTTTGTTTGATTAAAGTTAAACATAATGCCGTCGAAAAGCTCTGACCAGTCGGAAATTTGATTATTAGTCGTGGGAATGAGAATTATTTGTTTTATCAGGGCTGGTGCTGTGTCTGAGGCAGGTACGTAGAATTTTATTTTTTCCAGTTCTGTGCCAGGCTGGTTTGTACTTGTGGCAAGTATTGTGTCTGTGATATTTTGGTCAGAGAAGGTTGCGTTGTTCTGG
>JALWCU010000213.1 GCA_027015275.1 Bacteroidales bacterium
TTGTGAAAATATTGTTGCAAAAAATAACCCAGCAAAAGTTATTGTAAGAAGTAATTTTTTCATATTAATAATTTTTTAAATAAAAGCGTAGGTTTTTATAAACGCAGTTTTTTTTTATATTTGATACGCAACAATAATGCAAAATTCATTCAAATTTTTTATAAATCAAAAAAATAAAAGCTATGAACAATCATCTGGTAAGTCTGAAAAACATCAAGAATGAGCCTGTAAAGAGCTATGCACCAGGTTCATCTGAGCGCGCTGAGCTCAGGAAGATGGTCGAGAAGATGCACAACGAGCAGATTGAAATACCGCTGATTATTGGTGGAAAAGAAATCTACACTGGCAATACTGGTAAGGTCGTTGAGCCACACAATCATCAGCACGTTTTGGCCACTTATCACAAGGCTGGAGAAAAGGAAATTCTTATGGCAATAGAGGCAGCACGCAAAGCTCGTAAATATTGGGCATCCCTACCATGGGAGCATCGTGCTTCTGTTTTTCTCAAAGCAGCTGAATTGCTATCTACATCGTGGCGTCCCGTGCTTAACGCAGCTACCATGCTTAATCAGAGTAAGACACCTTTCCAAGCAGAAATTGACTCTGCTTGCGAAGTCATTGATTTCTGGCGCTTCAACTCCAAGTACATGAGCGAAATATATTCTTCTCAGCCAGAGTCGCCACAAGGACAACTCAACCGCATGGACTATCGTCCGCTCGAAGGATTTATATTTGCAGTGTCTCCTTTCAACTTCACATCAATTGCAGCCAACCTGGCTACAGCACCTGCTATGATGGGTAATACTGTATTGTGGAAGCCCGCTTCTACTGCAATACTCTCTGGCTATTATCTCATGCAGCTTTACAAAGCAGCTGGACTGCCAGACGGCGTTATAAACTTTATTCCTGGCTCTGGAGCTACAATTGGTAATATTGTTCTGCCACATCCCGAGCTGGCTGGTATTCATTTTACTGGTTCTACCAATACTTTCCAGAGCATGTGGTCTGTCGTAGGCAAGAATATACGCAAGTACAAGGCTTATCCACGTATCGTTGGAGAGACAGGTGGCAAGGACTTTGTTTTTGTACATGCTTCTGCTGATGTTGATGCAGTTGTAGCCAATTTAGTACGTGGTGCTTACGAATATCAAGGTCAGAAATGTTCTGCTGCTTCACGTGCATATATCCCCAAGAGTATGTGGAAAGAATTCTTTGACAAGTTCGAAGCAGAGGTCAAGACAATCAAAATGGGCGATGTACTGGACTTCTCTATTTTCATGAGTGCTGTTATTGACGAGCATGCTTTCGAAAGCATAATGGGATACATTAACATTGCCAAGGAATCTGATAAAGCAGAAGTTCTTATCGGCGGCAATGGCGACAAGAGCAAGGGCTATTTTATCGAGCCAACTCTTATTCTGGCCAAGGATCCTAAGTTCGTTACAATGCAGGAAGAAATTTTCGGTCCTGTTCTTACTGTTTATGTTTATGACGATGATAAATACGAAGAAACTCTGCATTTGTGTGATGAGACATCACCTTACGGACTTACAGGTGCTGTGTTTGCCACAGAGCGAGAAGCAATTACCAAGGCAGAAGAAATTTTGCGCTGGGCTGCTGGTAACTTTTATATCAATGACAAACCGACAGGTGCTGTTGTCAATCAGCAACCATTTGGCGGTTCTCGTGCTTCTGGTACAAATGACAAGGCAGGTTCATATCTGAACCTTATCCGCTGGGCAACACCGCGTAACATCAAGGAGACCTTCACGCCTGTTCGCAATTACCGTTATCCATACATGGACGAGGAATAGTGCCAGGTTTGCTACATTATAGCTTTTCAAAAGCAATCCCCGCTGGACTAAGCCAGCGGGGATTTTTTGTTAATGTAAGATTATTTTCTGTATGTGCTACGAAACCGCACAGGGTTGTCCCTCTGTCTCTTTAGTCCTTGTAAACATACGGCGTCTTGCCAGCAAATACTATGACAACCTTGACTATCTCGTTATCGCTCAAGCCTTTACTGACGAGCCCCTTGTAATATTCCCGGCGCTCAAGCTGCTCAAGGCCTTCTCGCAATAGCTTCTCCACACGCTCATTAAACTCTTCGTCGCTCTCCTTGTCGCCTTGCCTGTCCGTGCGCTTGATTTCTATTACTATGCCTTTGAAGCCTTGCTCTCGCGGCACCAGTAAAATGTCATAGCGCCCTTCGCCGCTCTCCCGGTTGGATTTTATCTCATAATAATCGCCCAGTATAGCTAGCAATCCCAGCAAATACGCATGAAAAACGTATTCGTTAAATTTCTGTGTATCGTAATAGCTAAACGTGTCTTGCATTACCTTGCGGAAGCCTTGTTCGAAATCTGACAAGCGTCCTTGTATCAGTGCCTGCAAGGTCTCATCCAAGAGGCTCTTCTGTATCCGAAGCTCGTTTTTTATCCAGTCAACCACTGTCTCCTGAAAAACTGTTTTCACTTCGTAATTGGGTATGCGCAAGCGATAGGTCGAATGCCAAACACGCTCGGTAAAGGTCAGGTAACCACTGAATAACATCAGAGTCCAGAGCAAGTCTTTGTCTGTCTCAAGGTCAGAGAAAACAAAGTTCTCGACAATGTCTTTGGCCACTGTACCGCCCTCGAGCAAGGTCTTGATGTCGCTCCGTATCTCTTCGGATTCATGCTTGCGTATCTCGTGCTTTATTAGGGCGTTGGTGCTGGTTTGTGTCCAGTAAGAACGAAATTCAGACTTAGTATCAGCAGCAAAATTTAGCACTGACCATGGATTATACATTTCTGTCTGGTCGCCGATGCAGTAGCCATTATACCAGTCCTTTACCTGCTCAAAGAAAGTATCTTTACCGTAATATTGCAGCAGCTGTTTTACCTCGTTTTCAGTAAAGCCAAATTTGTCATCAAACTGGTGATTTAGAATCGAATAAACAGCTATGTTGTTCAGCCCTGAAAAAATGCTCTCTTTTGAGACGCGTAGAATGCCAGTAACCACTGCCTTGTATAGATATGAATTATCCTTGAGCCCAGCGCTCAGAAGATTGCGCATAAACGAGACTACTTGATTGTAATATTTGTCATAGCCTTGATGTATTGGCGTGTCGTACTCGTCAATTAGGATTATCACTTGCTTGTTGTGATAGCGATAAAGAAGCTCTGAGAGAAAAATTAGACTGTTTTGATAGTCCGCAGCCCAGGCTTGACGGTCTGTGACTTGTTTGAATAACTTTTTGTCGTTTTCGCTAATCACATCACTATCAAGCAGATATTCGTATTCACTGAACAATTCGGCAATCATAATTATTAGCTGCTGATAACACTCCTCCCATGTCTCATACTTGACGTCTTTGAAACTGAGAAATATAACCGGATACTGGCAGCAATAGGTATCCATTAAGTCTTGATCCTCAGAGATTTTCAGTCCGTTAAAAAGCTCTTTATTCTCTGGGTGTTGCAAATCAAAAAAATACCGCAGCATCGATAGGTTCAAGGTCTTGCCAAAACGCCGTGGACGGGTGAAAAGCATAGCCTGCGCACCAGATTTAATT
>JALWCU010000214.1 GCA_027015275.1 Bacteroidales bacterium
CACTATAATATTTTATTAAATGCTAAAAAACTTAGCAATGCACAAGTTTCTTAAAAATATTATTTTTTTATCAGATCCAGAATTTGCGCATAATATGACTATTAAATTCCTGCAAATACCTGGTGCAAAGCAGTTTCTCAGGCTAATATGCGAGCCTGAGAAATATAATTTAACTACAACGGCATTTGGACTAAAATTCCTCAATCCACTTGGCCTGGCTGCCGGATTTGACAAGGATGCACAAGCTATAGAAGCCCTATCAAACTTGGGATTTGGATTCATAGAAATAGGCACAGTAACCCCTAAACCTCAACCAGGAAACCCCAAGCCACGACTCTTTAGACTCATTGAAGATCAAGCTATTATAAATCGAATGGGCTTTAATAATTATGGTGTTCAACAAATAATAAAAAACATTAAACAAACAAAAAACACCAAGTCAGTACTTGGCATCAATCTTGGAAAAAATAAAACTACAATAAACGAGGACGCTGTCCAAGACTATTTGTATGGCTTCACAAACCTCTTCCCTTATGGCGACTATTTCGTTATAAATGTTAGTTCGCCAAATACACCAAAACTACGTGAACTACAATCTAAGGAAAAACTAAATCAAATATTTTCTGCTCTTCAAGAATTTAACTCTTCACAACCTACTCCCAAACCTCTGCTAGTTAAAATTGCACCAGACCTTGGCTGGCAAGAAATAGACGACATCCTCGATGTCATAAATCTAAATAATCTCTCAGGGATTATTGCTACTAACACAACTATTCAGAGGCCACAAACACTAAAAAGCCCAGTGCATCTTACCAAGCAAACAGGCGGACTTAGCGGAGCGCCTCTTAGCTCTCGCAGCACAGAGATAATACGTTATATATATAAACATACACAAGGTAATCTCCCCATCATTGGCGTTGGTGGAATAATAACACCAGCCGATGCACTGGAAAAATTAGAAGCAGGCGCAAGCCTGATTCAAATCTACACTGGCATGATATACAACGGCCCATGTTTCGTCAAACAGCTTAAACAATTTTTATATCAAAAACTCAATAAAAACATTTGACACCTATTGCAGAAAAAATTATTTTTACTACAAAACTAAAATCAGAAAAAATGCAAGGAACGATACCCGTTACAAAGGCAGATGGGGTCAAACTTTTGGAAAAGAAATACAATGTTACATACCATGCCTCATTTACCAGCGAGCCTGAGGACATACTTAAAGATTTACATAAAACCGTAGAAGATAAAATTAAAAACTTAGCTCTCATTGCCGAAAAATTCCCCATTGATTCAGGCATGTTTGTTCAGATGCTGCGTCAACAACTTTCGGCCGAAGTTGGTAAATTTGGCATAAGACTGACGGACATTTCACTCGAAGCACACGAAGTTGTGCCCGAAGAGCAAGAATAAAGCGGGGACTTTCTTGTCCCCATTTTTTATTTTTTAAGCCATAACTATTGTATTTTTCACAATCTTTCTGATATATTAAAGAAAAAATGACTTATCTGAGCAATCTACAAACCGTTAAGCCTGCATCTCAATATTCCCTTGATAATCTCTTATCTACATGCTTCCGTTGCCAGGATGAAACAAAGAAAAACCTTATCAAAAACGCTTACTTTTTTCTCACTAACAATCTCTCTGATCAACAAATCATAAGTCATTCACTCGAAGTAGCCTCGGTCATAGGTAGCGAAATAGGATTAGGAGCCAGATCAGTAACTGCGGCTCTTCTCCACGAACTTCCAAGATACTCTGACATTACACTCGATGACATCAAAAATAGTTTTGGACAAGAAATCTTCCAAATACTCTCAGGTCTATACAAAATCAAAAACACAGAGCTACAATTCAAAGAAAAAGATGTCGAAAACATAGAGCTTTACCGCAAAGTGATATTCAACATGTCCAGAGACCTGAGAATTATATACTTACGTATCGCTGAACGTCTCGTAACTCTCCGTCATTTTAATCAACTCAACTTCACGCAAAAAAGCATTATTCCTTCAGAAACACTCAAAATTTATGCACCACTGGCAGACGCCTTAGGTAGCTTCAAAATAAAATCTGAGCTGGAAGACAGGGCATTTATGTACATACATCCAAGAGACTACCAACGGATTAGTCAGTATATCGAGCATAACAAAGTAAAACAATGGTACATACTCAACAAAGTTGCTCTGCCTATAATAAAAGCTCTGTTCGATAACGGCCTGAAATTCAACATGCAGAGCAGACAGAAGTCCATGTATTCTATTTATAAGAAAATGCAGAGAAAGAATCTCTCAATAGATCAAATATACGACATCTTTGCCATTAGAATTATATTGCATTCTGACCCTCAGCTCGATAAAGATAAAAGAATAGAACAGGAAAAAATGTTATGCCAACAGACCTTCGAAATGCTATCAAATATCTTTGAAATTCATCCTCAGCGTGTTAGGGATTGGCTCCACTCGCCCAAGCAACCATCAGGCTATATGGCTAAGCATGTTACTGTCAAAGATCCCAACACCGACAAATGGATTGAAATTCAGATACGTGGGCAAGAAATGAATGAAATTGCCGAATATGGATATGCTGCACATTGGAAATATAAAGGCGTCAAATTAGAACTTGAGCAGTTTGCCAACCAGCTCAGGCAAGTAACTAATTATCTGGAAAATATTGATCAAGACATCGAAAGCATTTTCTCAGCCATTGATCCATTCTTCCACTTGGATAAAGTCCATGTTTACACACCAAAACTCGATGAAATTATCTTGAACAATGGCGCAACAGTACTCGACTTCGCAGCCAAGGTACACTCTGACTTACTCAGACACTTTGGCGGAGCAATTATTAATAATGCTAACACTGTATCAGCCACTTATGAACTACAAAATGGAGATATTGTCAAAATTATTAAAACAAACAAAACCCTTGTCCCTAAAAAACAGTGGCTAAACAAAGTTATTACAAGTGATGCTAAAAAAGAATTGGTCAAATTACTTAACATCAAGAATTTAAAGCACAAAGGTTTCCAGCAGTTGCTCGACATTGCCAACAAAAATAATGTAACAATTGACTCAAAAGTTATCAAAACCCTTCTGACAAAATTCTCTGTCCCTGCAAAAGACGAACTTTATAGCAAAATAGCAACTGGCGAAATCAAAAGCCAAGATATAGAAGCAGTTATATCAAAATTCAAAAAATCAAATTTCTTTGGTATTAAACTAGTCGCATCATCAAAATACAAAGACTTTAAAAACAACTTTGTCCTTGCTACATGCTGTAATCCAACGCCATCTGACAAAATTGTTGCAATAAAAGAGAACGGAACTTATTACATTCACAAAATAAATTGCAAACAAATAGAAGCAGAATTCGAGGAATTGGACAGCAAAAAACTTATCCCCATTGAATGGCAAAAATTCAAGGTACAAGCACTCCTGCGTCATCTCAACATAAAAGCAAAATACAGAATTGATTACATGATGCAGCTTACAAAAGTACTTTATAGTATTCCCAAAGCAGAGATATACAAAATAGAATTC
>JALWCU010000215.1 GCA_027015275.1 Bacteroidales bacterium
CAGTGGGCAAAGGTACCTCTGGCATTCTGATAATGAGAAGGGAAGAAACAAAGCGTCAGGAAGTAATGCCTTGCATACATTGTGCTCGCTGTGTAGCGGCATGTCCACAAGGTCTCGAGCCATATCTGATTATGTCTTTTGCCGAACATGGTCTGTGGGACAAGGCCGAAAAGGCACATGCCCAGGATTGTATAATGTGCGGCTCTTGTAGTTTTGTTTGTCCTTCGCATCGTCCGCTTCAGGATTATACTCAATATGCACGCAATACAGTAATGAGCATCATGAGAGCTCGTAGGAAAAAATAACAAAAAATTTGATTGCAATGGAAAACAAGTTTTTAGTTTCGTATTCACCGCATATTCACAATACGTCAGCGAGCATACAAAGAATAATGTTAGATGTAATTTTAGCTCTTTTGCCAGCAGTTATTTTTTCTTTCTATCTATTTGGCATAGGAGCTGTGATAGTTACAGTTGTGTCGGTAGCATCGGCAGTTTTGTGGGAGTGGTTAATAGCAAAATTTCTGATGAAGCGTAAGCCTCAGATATGGGATTTGTCAGCGGCTCTGACTGGCCTGCTTCTGGCAATGAATGTTCCGAGTAATCTACCAATATGGATGATTCTAGTTGGTACTCTTATAGCTATTGGCGTTGGTAAAATGTCTTTTGGTGGTTTGGGACAAAATATTTTTAATCCTGCTCTGGTAGGTCGTGTCTTTATGCTTATTTCATTTCCTGTAGCAATGACTTCATGGCCAATGCCTCTCAAGTCTCGTATGCATTATCTCGACGCTGTTACAGGAGCTACTCCTCTGGGCGTTATAAAGGAAGGTGTGAAAAATGGTGAGAAAATATCACAACTCATGCACAATATTCCTTCGCACATGCAGATGTTTTTAGGTATTATGGGTGGCTCTATGGGGGAAATGGCTGCATTACTCTTGATATTGGGTGGCATTTATTTGCTTTTGCGGCATGTGATTACATGGCACATTCCGATCTCGATTCTCACTACTGTTTTTGTTTTTGGTGGTATTTTGTGGCTAATAAATCCTGAGCGATACCCTGATCCAGTATTCCAGCTTCTGGCCGGTGGTGTTATGCTTGGTTCTATCTTCATGGCTACAGATTATGTGTCTTCGCCAATGTCGCCAGCTGGAAAATTAATTTATGGTGTATCTATTGGCTTAATTATCATAATAATACGCGAATGGGGCGCTTATCCCGAAGGTGTGTCTTTTGCTATCTTGATAATGAATGGTTTTGTGCCATTGATTGACAAATACGTGAAACCACGTGTCTTTGGTACAGGTAAGTCGAAAAAATAAAACAACAGAAAAATGGAAAATAAAGTCAAATCAACACTTGTGAGTATGACGCTCACGCTCTTTATAATAACAGCAGTATCAGCAGGGCTGTTGGCTGTTGTCTATCAATATACCAAAGGGCCTATCAAAGAAGCAGATTTAAAAAAACAGAAATTGGCATTAAGTCAGGTGCTTCCAAATTTTGATAATAATCCCATAGCCGAAGCTGATACTATACCCAGCGATATTCCTGGCAATAATTTTACGTTAGTTGTTTTTCCCGGGAAAAAGGACGGAAAACTCGTCGGCGTTGCTATCAAGACTTTTACTACCAAAGGTTTTAATGGTCGTTTTGATGTTATGGTCGGCTTTTTGCCCGATGGGACAATTTACAATTCAATGCCTCTTAATGAGCACGAAACACCAGGCCTCGGCGACAAGATGGACCCTGCAAAATCAGACTTCACAAAACAGTTTGCTAGAAAAAATCCTGCGACATTTAAGTTGAAGGTAAAGAAAGACGGCGGAGATGTGGACGCGATAACTGCTGCCACTATTAGCTCACGTGCATATTGCGACGCCCTGCAACGTGCTTACAATGCTTTTAAAAAATTGGACCTTAAAAAATTCTCTAATAAATAAAATTCCTGTGTCATGGCAGAGAAAAAAAATAAACGTCTGGACATCTTGCTAAACGGCATAATCAAGGAAAACCCAACATTTGTTATGATCCTGGGTATGTGCCCTACGTTGGGTACTACTACCTCTGCGATAAATGGTCTGGGCATGGGCATAGCTACTTTGTTTGTTCTGACAATGAGCAACTTGGTAATCTCATTGATTGCGCCATATATTCCTTCAAAGGTGAGAATACCTTCTTTTATCGTGGTCATTGCTGCCTTTGTTACCTTGGTTGATCTGACAATGCACGCTTACGCCCCTGAGCTTTATAAAGCGCTCGGTATC
This sequence comes from Bacteroidales bacterium, assembly GCA_027015275.1. Classification (GTDB taxonomy): domain Bacteria; phylum Bacteroidota; class Bacteroidia; order Bacteroidales; family S143-33; genus S143-33. The sequence continues at coordinate 2,273 of JALWCU010000215.1, forward strand.
TTCATACCACTTATTGTTGTGAACTGTATTATCCTCGCACGGGCAGAGGCTTTTGCATCTAAAAATGGTGTAATTGACTCGATATTAGATGGTCTGGGCGTTGGTCTGGGCTTTACATTGAGCTTGACCGTGTTGGGTGCTGTCAGGGAATTCTTAGGCGCTGGAACAATCTTTGGCATTAATCTGCATTTGTATCATTCGGACGGTACTTTGGTATTCATACTTGCACCGGGCGGGTTCTTGGTACTGGCATATTTGATCGCACTTGGCCAGAAACTAAAAAAACGCATCTACGAAAATAATTAACTTAGTCTGTTAATAATAAAAAATTTAACAAACAATGGGAACTAACTTACTTGTTATCCTCATAGCAGCGATGCTCGTTAATAATATCATCCTAACCCGTTTCCTGGGTTTGTGTCCTTTTATAGGAGTATCGCGCAAATTGTCCACAGCAGCAGGAATGGGTGGAGCTGTTATTTTTGTCATGACACTTGCTACAATAATTACCTGGTTAATACAATATTACGTGCTCAAGCCATTTGATCTAATATACTTACGAACAGTTACATTTATTCTTATAATAGCTGCGTTGGTACAGATGGTCGAAATAATTGTCAAAAAGGTCAGCCCACCACTTTATCAGGCACTTGGTATTTATTTGCCTTTAATTACAACTAACTGTGCTATTTTGGGCGTTGCAATACTTGCAGCAGATACAGTAAATTTTGGTCTGCTGGAGGCGACGACTTTCTCGATAGGTACAGGACTTGGTTTCGCCCTAGCAATAATTATTTTCTCTGCGATTCGTGAAAAGCTCGACCTGAACGATGTACCGGAGAGCATGGAAGGTGTGCCAATTGCTTTTGTCGTAGCGGCTATTCTTTCCCTTGCATTCATGGGATTTGCTGGATTGGCATAAGAAGATTAAATATAGTTGGCTTACAACGGCCATTTTGCATTGCGCTTAAATGTGGAAATCAGCAGTATTGCTGCTGTGGGTTGCATAATTATACATGAAAGACATAACTGTCTTATGCTGAGGCTGTCCAGAAAGTGTTTAACCGCCATGCACGCGACGGAAATGCAAAGTTAAATTTTTGTCAGTCAGTAGTATAAGTGCTTTTGTAATTTGCAAATTTTATAATTTTTGATGTTAGACAGCTTCAACTGAGATGAAATGATAAATTGGTACGGATAATCATTAGTCTTTTCTGCCTGTTTTAAATAGCTAAATTTATTTTTTTGAATTGTAATATATTAATA
>JALWCU010000216.1 GCA_027015275.1 Bacteroidales bacterium
TAATGTGATAATCAATTCTTTAATCTTCAAGAAACATCCAGCACTTCTGAAATTTGTATTGATTGACCCCAAGCAGGTAGAATTGTCATTGTATTCGCGTTTGTCAAAGCATTATCTTGCTACTTTGCCAGGTGCTGATGATCCAATTGTTACCGACGTTGATGGGGCAAAGAATGTGCTTAAGTCCCTGATAGTGGAAATGGAAGACAGGTATCGGCTTCTGAAATTGGCGCATGTGCGTAATATCAAGGAATATAACCAGAAGTATATCAAGCGCCGTCTCAATGATGCCGAGGGACACAGGTTTATGCCATACATTGTTACGGTTATTGATGAGTTTGCAGACCTGATAATGGTAGGCGGTAAGGAGATTGAACATTCTGTTACGCGTCTATCGCAGAAGGCTCGTGCCATAGGAATTCATCTTGTTGTAGCTACGCAACGCCCGAGTACTGACGTGGTTACAGGTTTGATAAAGAATAATTTCCCCACACGTATAGCTCTGAAAGTGATGTCAGTGGGCGATTCGAAGACGATTATCGATACTACTGGCGCCAATCAGCTTATTGGCAAGGGCGATATGCTTTACCTTTATGGAAGTCATCTCCACCGGTTACAATGTGCTTTTATCAGTACCGAGGAAGTGGACAGAATAACCCGTGTCATCGAAGCCCAGCAAGGCTATCCTGAGCCATACGAATTACCCGAGCCACCAGAGGAAGAAGGTGAATCCAAGGCCCCTGTTGAAATTAAGAAATTAGACAAACTTTTTGACCAGGCAGCCGAATTGGTTGTATCCAATCAGTATGCATCAATTTCTTTGCTTCAGCGAAAAATGGAAATAGGGTTTAACCGTGCCGCACGTATTATTGATCAGCTCGAAGCAGCTGGTATCGTAGGGCATGGGCAGGGAAGTAAACCCCGTGATGTTTTGGTTCATAGCCTCGATGAACTGGACGAAATTCTGGCAGCGTTCAAGAAGCATTGACAGACAAGAAAATAAAGGGCCGCACTGGTCTTCCCAGTCGGCCCTTTATAATTATATGAAAATCTTAAGAATCAGACTATTAGAACGGTAAATCGTCCGTAGCATTGTCATCATCGCCGAAGAAATCTTCGTCTTCTGCACTATCACTACTAAAATCATTGTCATCATCGTCGCGCAAGTCATTGTATAGGCCTGCTTCGTCTTGTGTACCCAGCTGGTCCTCGCTTGACTCATCACCAGGAATACCCGTGGCATTGGTGCTGGGTCTGTTGGCAGAGCTACCACCGACTACGTCTTCTTCCTTTACTACTTTGATTGCAAATGCCTTGGCGTCTGTGTACCAGCGACCATTATATTCACGTGATTCTACTGAGAAATCGACAACCACGCGTTGGCCTGTTCCCAGATTATCGAGAGCTTCGGCTCTGTCGTTCCAGACAGTAAAAGCTATCCTGCGTGGGAATTGATCAAGAGTGTCAATGATAAGCAGGCGTTTTTTCCACGGACCACGCTGTCCTTCACCTGATTCTATTGGTGTGATTTGTGTAACCCTTCCTTCGATTCTTAAAGCCATTTTATTATTATTTTATATGTTTGATTTTCATGAGTTCAATTTCGTAGATAACAACAGAGTTTGGTGGTATTGTTCCTGCCTGGCGATTGCCAAAGGCAAGATATGGGGGTAAATAAATCCGCCATTTAGCTCCTACTCGCATTTTAGTCAGTGCCTGGCGCCAGCCTTTTATACTTTGTGAGACACGCACTTCCACTGGAGTACGCGAGAAATTATTATCAAAAACATGTCCATTAGGCAAATAGCCTTGGTATCTGACTACAACATAGTCATTTAACGTTGGTCTAACACCATGCCCAGGCTTTATAATTTCGTATTGCAATCCACTTTTTGTAACATAAACACCTTTACGTTCAGCATTCTGCGAGAGAAAATTTTCCCATTCACCGGCTTTGACTTGTATCCTGCGTTTGTGCTCTTGATACAAATATACTTTGAGAATCTCACGGGCAATTTGTGGGTCAATGAGTAACTGGTCTGTTTTATCCGTGTTAAATACTTGTCTTATAGCTGTTATCATGGCCTGCTCATTGATATTTCTGAAACCTTCTTGCTTGAGTTTTTGACCAATGTTTATGCCCAGACTATAGCTAACAGTGTCTATGTGGTTTCTTAGTCTAATATTAGTCTTTGCTGGCTGATCTTTTTGGCATGCAGACATAAGGACTATTAGAGAAAAAACAGAGATATATTTTAAGAGTTTTTTCATTGTTTTTTTAACCAAAAGTTTCGTGCAACTCTTCTTTTAATATCCTGATAGCAGTCTCTGTAGGTGGATCTTCTACAGATGAATAGGCTTCTATTATCAGGCGGCTCATTTTCTGTACAGACTCACTGTACTGTGGGTCAGCAGCTATTGTATTAATTAATTTAATGATATTCTCTTTTGCTTCTTTTACAGCTTGCCAGGCTTGGTCGCTTACATAAATCTGTTGTGAGAGATTATGCTCATATTCCTGTCGGACTGCCTGTATTAGTGCATAATGTAGCTGGTCTTTTGTCATGTCTTTTTTATATACCCGTGGAATGAGCAATTGTGGACTGATACGCTCCATCAGTAAGACCAGCCGTTCATAAGCTTGCAGCCGTACTGGTAGCAAGCGCTTGGAGTTCTCAATACTGAGCTTGAGTTGCAATTGCGCCTTTTCTCTATCAAGGAATGATTTGAGAACAATATATACAGCCAAAAAAACAACAATTGATGGCAGTGTAAACCAAAATGCCTGTAGTCCCATACGTTATAAAATTTTTCCAAAATTAATGTTTTACTTTGATTTAGACAAAGTCTAAAATTGTTATATTTGATGTAAAAAGAAAAAGGATGCAGATGGAAGAACAACAAAAAAGCTCTGAGGCAATTTACAACTTACTTGTTCAGAAGGCAGCTCTTAAGCAGAAAATTTTTGACAATACCCTGACTGCTTTTAAATGGGTAAAAGAAATAGCACAGGAGCTCGAGGCTGAGTTCAACGAAAAACTCAAGGAACAGGATAAAAGAATTCTTTTGAAATACCGAAATGTTGGCATGTTCCAGACAGAGCTGAAAGTGGCAGGTGATATGCTTATTTTTTATATGCATTCTAATGTATTTCAGTTTGATAGAGATCATCGTATCTGGAAAACAAAACATGTTAAGCAAGATTATTATGCCAGTTATGTCGGTATAATAAGCATTTATAATTTTTTGGCCGACTCTTTCAGATATAGTCGTAATGAGGACATGGGTTATTTGATTGCACGAATTTTCATTAACAAAGACAATAGTTTTTTCGTCGAAGGTAAACGTCAGAGAGCATATCTGAGTGATAATTTGCCAGACCAGAAAGTTACAAAGGAAGCTATGCGTGATGTGATAGAATCGGCAATTCTTTACTCTCTACAATTTGATTTGCTCGTCCCACCTTATGATTCGGTCAAAGTAGCCACAGTCGAGCAGATGTTAGAGGCAAGGAAAATAGGTGTACCCAC
>JALWCU010000217.1 GCA_027015275.1 Bacteroidales bacterium
CCAAATTTGACAAATCAGGGAATAAGCTTTGGGCTAAATGTTACGGAGGCACAAGCTCTGACGTTGCTTATGGTGTTTATTCTACAGACAGCGCCATATATGTTACTGGCTTTACATGGTCTAATGATGGCGACATCGAAGATACTACAGCTAGTTCACAGGATATATGGTTGCTACAGCTCTCACAGGGCGGTGACATTATCTCAGAAAGACGATACGGAGACAAATACAATGACGTTGGGCAAGCCATTTGCCATAGTAATACAAATAATTTGTTAATTGCTGGCACCACTCTACCCTCAGAGCTTACAACTTATTATGATGCTTTTATTATGGAAGTTACACACGCTGGTGATTCACTGTGGTCAAAGAGCTTTGGCGGAAAGGGAACAGAACAATTTAGGAGCATTGCAGTCGCCCAGGGGACAATCATTGCAGCTGGCATAAGCGATACCGATGATACTAGCTTTATTCAGGGATATGGTTCGGCTGACTTCTTAGTCGGCTTATTCAACAACCAGGGCGACTTGAGATGGATTAAACGTTATGGAGGAAGTAACTACGACGAAGCCAAGAGCATAACAGTGGTCAATGACACTTTTTTTGTTGTTGCTGGCAATTCCTACTCATCTGACTCTATGGTTAGAGAAAACAGGGGAGGTAATGACTGGTGGATCGTTGCATTGAATGCAAACGGTGATACACTGTGGACCAGGACATTAGGTGGCTCACATGATGATCTGCTTTACAAAATAATTCTAACACATGACAAAAACCTTCTACTTGTTGGAAGCACAGAATCTTATGACGGCGATGTGCATGACCTAAGGGGCGGCAAAGATATCTGGGTTGTAAAAATGAACTTACAAGGCGATACTATTTGGACAAAATGTATTGGCAGCAAGATGAATGACGAAGGTACGGGGATTGTCGATCTGGGGAATAATAAGTTTGTTGTATCTGGATATACACAGGATGATAGCCGTGATGTAACGGTTAATTATGGTTTGTCAGACTTCTGGATAGCCCAGCTAACTGTGCCCACATTAAATTATGAGCCAACGACAGAGATGAACGATTTGGTTGTGTATCCCAATCCG
>JALWCU010000218.1 GCA_027015275.1 Bacteroidales bacterium
TATCTGATGAATCGCTATATCAAAGACTTTGGTGTACCGGCTGAGAAAATCACATACTTAGATTATGGCTTCCCTTTGCACTACCTACGACCTGTCAAATACAAGCAAAACGATGTTTTCACCTTTGGTTACATAGGCAGGTTGATTCCAGCAAAAGGCTTAAATCTGTTAATAGAAGCTTTCAAGAAAATCCGCCTACCCGCGCGTCTAAAAATTTGGGGTATTGACGACGGACAAACACTGAAAGCACTCAAACGACTGGCACAAGGCAGCCCTAATCCTATTGACTTTTGCGGCGAGTATGTTAACCACAATCTTGCAACTGATGTATTTTCAAAAGTTGACGTAATTGTAGTACCATCAATCTGGGTTGAAAATTCACCGCTTGTAATACACGAAGCACAAGCTTGCCATATACCAGTTATTACAGCCAATACAGGCGGTATGGCAGAATATGTGCGTCACAAAGTCAATGGCCTGCTATTCAAATTCCGCGATGTACAAAGCCTTTACAAACAAATGCTTTGGGCATTGGAACATCCTGACGAAACGCGCCGATTCGGCAAGCGCGGCTATCTCTATTCCTCAGACGGACAAGTCCCAGAGATAGAATCACATTGCAAGGAATTGGAGCATATTTATAATGCTGTGATGGGGAAAAAAGAATAAAGAACCCTTTGTGGTTTTCATAGCGTGCTTTGGGGGTAAAATTCTAAGTCTCTACTTACTTCGTAACCTTATAACGTAGTGGAAACAAACAAAAATTCAAACATACTTGAAAATTTTACTCAAAATGATAAAAAATTCAAACATATCTGAAAAATTTAATTTCTGGCGGCTAACGCTTGACACAAATCCTGAAGACTGCAATCTGCACTGCATCATGTGCGAAGAACATTCCGAGTATTCAGACTTTAAGCAGCAACTTTTTGAGCGTTTCGGTATCCGTCGCCGTGAAATGCCAGAAGAGTGGCTTGAACCTATTTTTAAACAAGCTAAGGAACTTGGCATTCGAGAAATTATCCCATCAACAATGGGCGAACCATTGCTTTACAGACACATTGACAAAATCTTTCAGCTTGCTCGTAAATAT
>JALWCU010000219.1 GCA_027015275.1 Bacteroidales bacterium
GGGCGAATCCTTTCTTATATCCAGCGCCACATCGAGAATTATTCCTTTGATAGCTCGCACAAGCTTGGACTGCGCAAAAGGCGGCATCTGATAGTGCAATCCGCGTATTACCCCATAGACTGATTTTGCCTGATTATCCTGGACAAAGTCCACATCAATACCAACTTCTATAAAATCTTTCTTATTGTAAGTCTCTACGAAATATCCTCTACTGTCTTCAAATACCTTGGGCTGCAATAGCTTAAGCCCCTTCATCGGCTCTGCTATGATCTGAAACTTTCCCATTATATTCTAATTTATTTTTAAAGATAAACAAACCTAAGACACCTATAAAGATAGAACTATCTGCGATATTAAATATTGGACGGAAAAATAAAAAATCCCTTCCACCCCAAAATGGCACCCAAGATGGAAAATGACAATTGCATAAAGGAAAATAAAGCATATCAACGACTTTGCCCATCAGGAAAGGCGCATAACCCTGACCAAATGGAACAAAATGCGCGGGACTCATACCTGGCTGAAAATATGGACTTTCTGAAAATATCAATCCATAAAAAGCACTGTCTATCAAATTTCCTAATGCGCCGGCTATGATAATCGACAGGAAAATAGTGAACCCAAGTCTGTATTTGTCAGCATTTAACACCAAGATTATTATCAAAATAACTACTAAAATTATACGAAACAATGACAAGAAAAGCTTACCCCATATCCCTGGGAAACTAAAACCAAACGCCATGCCGGGATTTTCCACAAAATGTAATCTCATCCATGGGATATTCCAGCTTGCCCAATGAAGATAACTATCCTCACCAAGCAACATGTGTGTCTTGACCCATATTTTTAGACCTTGATCTATTAGCAAAATAACAAAAATTACTAATACCGAAATAATTATACGTTTCTTTTGAATACTCATAAATCTATCATTTTATAACCCAATACATTAACTTTCTCCTGCCCGAATATGGCAACATCGATGACACAAAAAAACAGTGCAATCTAAATGTGCCCAGATTAATGCTACTCAGGAGATTGATGCTAAAATAAAAAAATAGTCCAAAGCCAACAAAAATTTTGGCTCTGGACTATTAGCTATTTTCTATAGGTAGTCAGTCGCCCAATACATCTCTATTCATCTTTGCCTCGATGCTCAGTGTAGCATGTGGCACTGCTCTGAGTCGCTCCTTGGATATGAGTTTGCCAGTTTTGCGGCAGATACCATAAGTTTTGTTCTCTATCCTGACCAATGCAGCTTCCAATTTTTTGATATATTCCATCTGACGCTGAGCCATTACTGCCGCTTCCATACGGCTGATGCCTATATAATCTTCGTCAACGCCCTTGAAGACAAAAGCGTCATTCTCAGTAATATTCTCTTGTTCGCGATTTAAGATTTTTAGGTACATCTCATAATTCTCACGAGCTGTCTTGAGCCGCTCCAGTATTAGCTGGCGAAATTCCTCAAGCTCTTCGTCTGAATATCTTGTTTTTTCAGCCATAGCTTTTGATTTAAAATTGCTAATTAACTTTTTGTATCTGAATATACACCGTTTGATCGTATACTTCAACTTCTTTCTTTGGCAAATTTTCTTTTGGGCTGTCTATCAATTCCAAAGACCTTGCCAAAGTCTGATTTTTAATATAATCGCCATAGTTTTCGACAGCAGCCTCAAGCAAGCTGTTTTTCTCCACAAAAACCTGTATTCTATCTGCAAGATTTAGATCCAGCTCCTTGCGGAAATTCTGTATGCGATTAACCAACTCTCGCGCTATACCTTCATTTCTTAGCTCGTCTGTTATTGTAACGTCCAGGGCAACAGTATATTTTCCTTCTGTTTTGACCATCCAGCCCGGCATGTCTTCTGTCATTATTTCTACCTCATCCAATGATAGCTCTACTGTCTGACCATCAAAGTCAAACGTCCACTTACCCTCTCTCTCGAATTTGCTAATATCTTCCTGAGACATTTGCGAGAGTGCTTGTGCTACATTTTTCATAAGCTTACCCAGCTTACGTCCCAATTTTTTATAATCAGGCTTTATTTTCTTAACAATAACACCTGTTGTATCCTTGATGAATTCTATTTCCTTAACATTAACTTCACTGAGAATAATCTCTTTAACGGCATTAACTTGTTCCTCTATCTTACTGTCAATAACAGGGATAAGAATCTTTGCCAATGGCTGGCGCACCTTAATCTTTGCCTGACGACGAAGAGACAAAACCATGGATGAGATACGCTGGGCAACTTCCATTTTTTCTTCCAATTCCTTGTCAATCATGCTCTCGTCTGCCTGTGGAAAATCCAGTAAATGGACAGATTCTGCACTCCGCTTACCTGTTGCACTGTTCAGATCAAGATAAATACGCTCTGCATAAAACGGTGCTAATGGTGCCATGAGCAAAGCCACTGTCTCGAGAGCCGTGTAAAGAGTCTGATATGCAGAGATTTTATCCTTGTCATACTCGCCGCCCCAAAAACGCTTACGGTTAAGACGAACATACCAATTACTCAAGTCGTCCATAACAAATTTTTGAATAGCTCTTCCTGCACGCGTTGGATCAAATTTGTCTAAGCTTTCTCTTACATCCTTAATCAATGTGTTCAACAACGAAAGTACCCACCGATCAAACTCTGGACGCTCCTGATATGGAATATCCTCCTCTGCGTATTCGAATCCGTCAATATTAGCATAAAGAGCAAAGAAATTGTATGTATTATACAGCGTGCCAAAGAACTTGCGAATTATCTCTTCGACGCCCTTTATATCAAATTTCAGATTTTCCCAGGGTGGTGAGACAGTCATCATATACCAACGGATCGGATCAGCGCCATATTTTTCCATGGCTTCAAACGGATCAACTACATTGCCCTTGCGTTTGGACATTTTCTCACCATTAGCATCAAGCACAAGACCATTAGACACCACATTTTTATAAGCAACACTATCGAAAAGCATAGTAGCCAGAGCATGCAACGTGTAAAACCAGCCACGTGTCTGGTCCACTCCCTCGGCAATAAAATCTGCCGGGAAATATCTCTTGAACTTTTCCTGATTCTCAAATGGATAATGCTGCTGTGCAAATGGCATTGAACCTGAGTCAAACCATACGTCAATTAGAAATTCCTCACGCTTCATTGGCTTCCCACTGTCAGAGACAAGCACAATACGGTCCACATACGGACGGTGGACATCAATCTTTTCATAATTATCCTGCGACATATTTCCAGGCTCAAAATCAGTAAACGGATTTTCCTGCATAACGCCTGCCTCGACTGCCTTGTTAATCTCGTCTATCAACTCTTGATACGAGCCAATTACTTTAATTTCCTGTCCATCTTCGCTGACCCACACAGGTAATGGCGTACCCCAATAACGAGTACGGGATAGATTCCAGTCCACCATATTCTTGAGCCATTCGCCAAAACGTCCTTGACCTGTGGATGGTGGCTGCCAGTTAACTGTCTGATTCAGAGCAATCATGCGCTCTTT
>JALWCU010000220.1:0-6247 GCA_027015275.1 Bacteroidales bacterium
TTATAAATATTGATAAAGATCACCGTCGTCTTGGACTGAGCCACAAGGCAGTGGAAGAGAATCCATGGGATGTTTATGAGACTATTTTCAAGAAGAATGATATTTTCCAAGGCATTATTACAAAGATTAATGACAAGACAGCTACAGTAATGCTTCTTCCTTATGGAGTAGAAGCAGTGGCAGATGTTAGTCATTTGCAGAAAGAAGACGGTACTACAGCCCAGGTTGAGGAAAAGTTACCGTTCAAGGTTATTGAATTTTCAAAAGCTGCAAAGCGTATTGTGGTTTCTCACCGTAAGGTATGGGAAGACACAAAGAAAGTAGAAGAAGGAATCGATGTTGATGAGCTCAAGAAGAAGATAGAGACAACATTGGGAGACTTAGAAGCATTGCAAGAGCTTAAGAAACAGATGGAAAACGGAGACGAAGGTGACAAGAAACAAGATGAATAATGTGTTTGATACATTGGATATGATTTAGAGCGGACAGCAACTTGCTGTCCGCTTTTTTATTATATGTAAGTTTTGTATTTTTGGTAAAAATGGAAAAATAAAGGCATTATGAAACGTTGGGTAATAATTGGTGTGTTATTAATGCTTTTTTCTGTGGGTGCATATCCGCAGGAATATGTTAAGGCTGTGAAGTTGGGTACAATAAGGACAGATTTTGATTTTACGCCAGAGTGGCAATATATTTCATCTGATTTATATTTGTTTAATGCTGATAAGTTTGCGGACATTCTCAATAAAGTATTAGCTGGTAAGAAAAAATGTATTTTTCTACACAAGAGACCGGACTTGACGAACATTCTTATTACAATGAATCTTCAGGGGCTCAAGGGCTATGACAAGATTACGTTTCCGTTGTATAATTTTGTGATTAGCAGGGATGATCAGGGTAATATGAAGGTTAATACTGAGACGAATGAAGTTATTCGAATAATTGATAATTATCCTGCGCCATCGGTAGAAGATTTTATCACTGCCAAGGTGGATGTTAAGGTGATTACAAAGGATGATCAGGTTAAGGTCTATAAATTAGCTGCCAGCCAGCTGGAGACTATAGCAAATGCAGTAACTAATCCTTCGACAGCTGTTATTAAGCTTGTAGGAGAATTTGGGAAAATGATACAATCTGCGGCTGATCAAAAGGAATATCATTTTGCATCGACTATCCGCATTTATGAGAACGAGAATTTTAATCAGCGTCTGCATTCGATAGTTGTTTTTGTCTTTTTACCGAGTCAGATGAAAGATGATAAAATTAAGCTTGATTTGTCTGATTTGGACAGTGCTTTGAAGGATACGAGTGTGGTTATTACCCGCAAGCTCTTGAGCAAATATGTGAAAATAAAAAAGTATCCTTATGTTGTTATTGTTAATTACAAATCAAAATATATCCCGGATGTGCCTGAAGAAATAGATTTTGACGTGCTTAAGGCAAGGGAGTCAAAGCTTAGCATGGATCTGGCTAAAGGTGTGATTAATAAGGAGATATATGAATTAGAAAAAGAATTTTTGGAATACTTGAAGCTTTATGCACAATTTCAGATGGATTTGAATAATTATCTTCTGAATCTGGAGAATAAGACTACAGAAGATTTTTCTAAGTTTTATTATTATCTGGTACGTGATTATTGGCGGATGAAAAATTATTATAAGATAGTAGCGCAGGCACGGAAGGATAATAAGATATATAAGGAGGAATTTAAACCACTTTATGATAAGTTCCTGATGAGAGTTAATATGCACTTAGAGCAAAATACAGATTTACAGAAGATTAGAGATTTGGTGGGGACGTTATACTATTTAGAGAATACACAGGAGCCGAAGATTAAGATGGACAGCAGTAGTGTCGAAGGATATTTGGCAAAGCTTTATGGTGTGCCATTGCCGAAAAGTGAAGAGAATACACCTGTTATGCAAGTGTTGGCTAAGTGGACAAAGTATTTAGAAGGCTATTTGTATGATCATATTTATTCCAGCAAATTTGCTCAGTTGCAGATGTTGCCGGTTAATTCTGATTCTTACCAAAAGATAATCGAAGCTCAGAGAGAGTATAGCCTGACACAGTGTAGGATGTGCAAAGACAGTCTGAATTCGATTGTAGAAAGTTACAGACGCAAATATCGTGAGTATCAATTGGAAAAGGCAAAAACAGAGTTTGAACAGGTTAAGGGTAATGCTAAGGTCTCTATGATAGAGATAACCAAGAAAGTGAGCTGCATAAGGCAGAAATTGAGAGATTATCCGGGCGTTAAGCCGGAATATTTGCAGCTCATTGAGCAGGATGCAATAAAGCTTGATGATAGAAGGCAGGCATTGTTGGCGTCATTGAATAAAAATTATCTCTTCACATCGGCAGACGAAATAAAGCAGGTTACAGAGGATATAAGCACTAATTTGCAGAATTTACAGACTGACCTGGAGAGCTTGTGCAAGCAAGAGCCGCAGGTATGTGATTGTACGAAGCCATGGCCTAAGCCGCAGACAGATACAACAGCTGTGAAGAAAGCGCCACAGACCGATACAACAAGAATCCAGGTTGATACTCTCAAAACCAAGCCTGCTGCGGACACAGCCCATATCAAAGTGAAGGGTGCAGAACCAGAAAAACGCTAAAAAACAATACATGAAGGTTACAACAAAACTTTTGGGATTAATTGGTTTTCCCTTGGAACATTCACTCTCGGAGAGATATTTTAATGAACGTATTGCACGTGAGGGTTATGATTTTATAGAGTATAGGAATTTCCCATTGGAGTCCATAGAGGAGTTGCCAGAGCTACTGGAACTTTTTCCAGAGATATGTGGGCTAAATGTAACGAGTCCATATAAGCGTAGTGTAATGAAATTCCTTGGGGATATTGATTCACAAGCACAAGAGGTTGGTTCTGTCAATACAATCACAATTGGCCGTCAGGAAGAAGAGTTAATTCTTAAGGGCTATAATACTGACATTGTGGGTTTTGAGAAAAGTTTTGTGCCATTGCTTGAGCCGCACCACACAGCAGCCTTAATATTAGGAACGGGTGGTGCGGCTCGTGCTGTGGCTTATGTTCTGCAAAAGCTGGGCATTGAATATAGGTTTGTCTCGAGGCGTTTTGAGCAAGACAAAGATGCTATTTTATACTCTAACCTGGATGAGCAGACGATAGGCAATTTTAAAATCATAATTAATGCTACACCACTGGGCATGTTCCCGCAGGTAAATCTTTACCCGCCCATACCTTATGATTATATCACTTCGGAGCATTTGCTCTTTGATTTGATTTACAATCCAAAGCAGACAAAGTTTATGGAATTTGGACAAGACCGAGGGGCTAAGGTCAGCAATGGACTTGAGATGCTCTACGGACAGGCAGATGCAGCATGGGATATTTTCAGAGATTGGGGATGTATGGAATAGTTTTGAGATTAAGGTCTGATTATCATGTAAACAACGATATTTTTCTTATCCTGGTCTTGCAAGAACAGGTGTATGGAAAGTTTCAGAGCATTTCCGTCTTTGCGGAGAAATTGATATGTATCGCTAACTTCCTTGTTTTTAAGTGCTAATTTGAAATTTTGTTCGAATTTTGCTTTTTCTGCCTGCAAGATGAAGTCTTCAAAGGCTTTGTTTGTCATTTCTTCTACTGTATAATCGAGTGCTTTGGCCAACCACTCGTTGACTTCGAGAATAATTTTATTTCTATTCAGTATTATACGACCAAGGGTTTTGTCATATAGGCCGAGCAAGAATTCGTAATTTTGTTTTTGTTTTTCAAATTCTTCCTTTTCTTTTTTGAGTTTTCGTTCTTCGCGGCGTAGCAGTCGGGTTTCTTTACTAATTTCTTTTACTTGTACTCTGAGCTGTCTCTCAAGCATCTTTGCTTCGGTAATGTCAATAGCTACGAAGACAACTTTAATTATATTGTTGTCAATGTCTTTTAGGGCTATAAAGTATTCATTCAGCCAATATGTTTGTTCACCGATGGTAATGCTTTCTATAGAATTTATAATTTTGCCTTCTAACATTTGCTCCCATTTCTCTTTGTACTTGGCCTGAACGATGTCAAAACTTACAACCTCACTGATGTATTTGCCTACAAAGAAACTATTATCTTTTTCATATATAGAAGCGAGTTTATCGTTGACAGATAATATTTTACCATTAACGTCTATGTCTGCTCTATAAGCGTATTGGTCTATTAAGAGTAGTATTGTGTTATATTGTTTGTCGAGATTTTTGAATTGTTTATCAAGTCTGGAGAGCTGTTGGATTTTTTCCTCTAATTCTTTTTGTTGCTGGCGGAATTTTTCCGACTGTTTTTCGTATCTCTTGAGCAAAAGTTCTGTTTCCTGTGCTACTTTCCATGACGAGAGGCTAGCACTTATGTGCCCAGCAATTTCTTTGATAAATTCTAGCTGATAGGATTCGAATTTATGGAAGGAGTCAATTTCCATAGCGCCTATTAGGACATTGTTGTAGATAAGTGGTACAAGGACAATGGCATTTGGTTTTACCTGTCCGAGGGCAGAAGTAATTATTTGATAGTTTTCTTCAATATTCTCTATATAGAGTAGTTTTGGCGTTTTGTAAAGTTTTGCAAATAGACCAGTATATACTGGGACTTTACGCTGTAATATTTTTTCTTCATTGAAAGCATAACAGGCAATAAGTTCGAAAAATTGCTTATTTTCGTCTTCTACCTCTTGCTCTAAGACAAATAGTCCACCCTGAAATGCACTTAGATATTCTACTGCTGTTTTTATTATCTGAAAACTCCACTTAGAGAGTTCTTCTTCTCTGTGACTAAGTATGTTAATGAATTTTTCTATACCAGCATTACGCCAAGCACGTAGCTTTTCTTCTTGCTCACGTTTTTCTATGTCTTTGTGGACGCTTTGTAAGTGGTCGCGAATTTTTAGTAAATTATGCCCTAAAACGTCATCGTTAGAGACTGGGGAGAATTTATAAGAGTAATTTCCTTTCGATAGTTCTTGAGCGAAATCGTTATATAATCGGAAGTTTTCAAGTAGTTTATTGTATATTTTTTCCAGAGAAATGTAGTTATCACCATGTATTTCGATTTCTTCGCCAAGGCTACCAGATGATAACTTATCAAGTTTTTCCCTTGCATTGCTAATACGTTGTAAAATAAGATTTTCTATGAGAATAATAAAAATAAAAGCTACTATCATTGCTATGAACACTGCGACTGAATAGTAGATCTTAAATTTATTGGTATAAGCTAATAAGTCTTTTTTGTACAATGATATAGCTATGAAATAGCCGAACTGGGGAAGATATTTAACGTAAAGTACTTTATCTTTTCCAGACAGAGTCTCTGTCGAGTGATATTCTATCTTAACGATTTTTTTAGATTCCTTTGTGGTAAATATTCGGTAGAAAATATTGGTGTTTTTTATACTCTGACCTTCTTGAATTGGATGAAGAAGTAAATCGCCTTGTTCATCTATAAGCATAGGATATCCATTTTGTAGATAAGTACGTGATTCGAAGAAAACCTTGAATTTTTCGGAAAACCACTGGCTGCTGAGAAGTAGAATAGCACCTTTAGTGTCCTGACCGATAGAGATAGGCACTATTCCCATTTTGTAAATTTTGCCTTTTATCTGAATTTTGGGTACAAAATTTTGTTTATTGTTGATGTATATTGCAACATCAGAACTGTTCGGGAAATAATATTTGCTTCCAATTCTCTTGAAGTCATCTATATCAGAGAATATGATGGCATAGCCGTCTTGAAACTTTTGGACAATAGCAATGTTTGTATTACTGAGAAACTTGATATATTGGGCAAATGTTTCGTTAATAGGCTGACCCTGGACTAACAAAGGAGAGAGAATAGCAATGTTTTCTTCTTGTGTATTTATGTTTATAACAGGTATTTGTGAGTGATAAGATTGTAGTGTAATGGTCTGGCTGTTGATGAAGTTATTTATGATTTTTAGTTTATAGATGAATTGCTTATTTACCTGTTCTTCTTGGTCGGTAATTAAGTCTTCGAGAGTATTCAGATCTTTGTGGATAGAAGCCTCAATATAGTTTATAATTATTGCATTTGTTTTGTTGTATAAAAATTTGGCAATCAGGGCAAAAGCTATTACAAGGACAATTACTGAAGCTAGAAGTATCCTATTGATATAACGTCCAATCATGAAAGAAATTTTTTCTGAGTTCTTATCCCATTAAATGGCAAGCGTAAGTTGTAGATTTTTTCTTAAAATTAAAAAGAAAAATG